>CAMCYM010000040.1 GCA_945883885.1 Chryseobacterium gleum | reverse complement strand
GCCTTTTCCCGTCTCAAAGCCTGACACCTCGTCCTGCTCAACCGCTACCTTCGCCCCATGTCCATCCTCGAAATGAAAGTCCCCAGCCCCGGGGAGTCGATCAGCGAAGTTGAAATCGCGCAGTGGCTTGTGGCCGATGGCGATTACGTTGAAAAGGACCAACCCATCGCCGAGGTGGACTCGGACAAGGCTACGCTCGAACTGCCGGCCGAAGCCGCCGGGACGGTGACGTTGAAGGCTGCCGCCGGCGACACGGTCGCCGTCGGCCAAATCGTCTGCCTCATCGATACCTCCGCCGCTCGCCCGGCCGGTGCTGCGAAGCCCGTACCGGCCGCGCCCGCCGCTGCTGTGCCCGCCGCTGCCGCCCCTGCCGCTGCGGCCAAGCCCGTCCCCAACCCCGTCCCCAGCCCCGCCCCTGCGGTTTCTCCTGCAGCGAAAAAGCACTTGGCTGAGGCCGGTGTGGCTGCTTCTGCGGTCAGCGGGACAGGTCGTGCAGGACGCGTGACAAAGCAAGATGTGCTGGCGGCTTTGTCTGCTGGCTTCGATGCCCCCGCCGCTTCAAACGGATGGTCGGGCTCGCGTGAGGTACAGCGCGAGAAGTTGTCGATGCTGCGCCGGAAGGTTGCTGAGCGCTTGGTTGCGGTCAAGAACGAAACGGCGATGCTCACCACCTTCAACGAGGTGGACATGCAGCCGGTGATGGACCTCCGGGCGAAGTACAAGGATGTTTTCAAAGAGGTGCACGGAGTGAATTTGGGCTTCATGAGCTTCTTCACGAAGGCGGTCACTACGGCCCTCCACGAGTTCCCGGCCGTCAACGCCATGATCGATGGCAAGGACATGCTCGTACCGTCGTACGCCGACATCGGCATTGCGGTGAGTTCGCCCAAGGGCCTGATGGTCCCTGTGGTGCGCAATGCGGAATCCCTCTCCCTTGCGGCGATTGAAGCGGAGATCAAGCGGCTTGCCCTGCGCGCCCGCGACGGCGTGTTGACGGTAGAGGAAATGCAAGGCGGCACCTTCACCATCACGAATGGAGGGGTCTTCGGTTCGATGCTGTCAACGCCCATCATCAACCCGCCCCAAAGCGCGATCCTGGGCATGCACAACGTGGTGGACCGCCCGGTGGCCATCGCCGGCAAGGTGGAAATCCGCCCCATCATGTACGTGGCGCTCAGCTACGACCACCGCATCATCGACGGCAAGGAAAGCGTCAGCTTCCTCTTCCGCGTGAAGGAACTCATCGAACAGCCGGAGCGCATGCTCTTCGGGGGGAAGCGCCCGGAAGAGGTGTTGCTGGGGGTGTGAGGCGCGGCTTCGCGGCTGGACAGTGTGAGGCGCGGCTGCGCCTCGGAGGGAACAGGTTGAGATTGAGATTGAGATTGAGATTGAGATTGAGATTGAGATTGAGGTTGAGGTTGAGGTTGGGGTTGGGGTGTGGGGGATCTTATCTCAGCACCAGAAAGCGCTCGGCGTCGAGGCGCAGCAAGATGAAGACGAGCAGGGTGGTGCCGAGCAACGAGGAGCCGCCGTAGCTGAAGAACGGCAACGGGATGCCGATGACCGGTGCGAGGCCGAGGACCATGCCCACGTTGATCAAGACGTGCATGAAGAGGATGCTGGCGACGGCGTACGCGTAGATGCGGGTGAAGTCGGAGCGTTGGCGTTCTGCGATGACGAGGATGCGCAAGAGGAGGGCACCGAAGAGGAGCACGACGAAGGCGGAGCCGAGGAAGCCCCATTCTTCGCCGACGGTGCAGAAGATGAAGTCGGTGGATTGTTCCGGGACGAAGCCGTAGGCGGTCATCGGTCCTTGCATAAAGCCCTTGCCGATGAAGCCGCCCGATCCGATGGCAGCCTTCGCGTGGCGGATGTTGTAGTCGGCGTCCGGGTCGCCCGCGTCGAGGCCGAAGAGGACGTAGATGCGCTCGCGTTGGTGCGGCTGCAGGATTTCTTCGAAGCTGGCATGGAGGCCGCCGCAAAAGAGGGCAGCGGCGAGGACCGTGGGGTAGCCGATGCGGCGCAGGCGCGTGCGGGTGCGGGGGACGGCGTTGCGCGCGGCGAGGGCGACGCCTACGACTCCGCCGATGCCGAGCAGTGCGATGAGGATGTAGATGCCGGAGGCCGGGCCGAAGAACGGGTAGGACACGGACGAGGCACCGGAGAGGATGGTGGCCACGCCGAGGACGATGGCACTGAAGCCCACCACGAGGACGTTGCCGCTGAGGCCTTCGCGGTATAGGGCGAAGACAAGTCCGAAGAAGACGAGCACCGTTCCGAGGTCGGGCTGCAACAGGATCAGGGAGGCGGGGACAAGGACGAGGGCGGAGGACTGAAGGGCTGCAGCCCAACCGCGGAACCGGCCTTCGGAGCGGGACAGGAGCCAAGCGAGGGTAAGCGCCGTGGCGGATTTGGCAAACTCTGCCGGCTGCATGCTGAACGACCCGAACCCAAACCACGCGCGCGCGCCGCCGACTTTTTTGCCCACCGCAAGCACCAGCACGAGCAACAACAGGTTGATTCCGTAATTGATAAGAGCCGTGCGGATGAAAAACTCGCCTTCGACGTTGAGGATGGCGATGGCCAGCAGCGCGCAGATGCCGATGAACAGCAGCTGTTTGCCGTGGGAGGTGGCCAAATCAAAGATGTGCACCTCTTCCGCACCGGCCGTCGCGCTGATGATGTTGATCCACCCGAGGAGCGCGAGGGCAGCGACCAGCCCGATGGCGATCCAGTCGATCCGTTGGAGCAGGGGGACGTCGCGGCGCATCATTCGAAGGGGTACGTGCCTTCCAGGACGCGCTGTTCGCGGGCTGGATCGCTGATGGAGTCGGTGAGGTACTGTTCGATGAGCAGGGCGGCGATGGGCGCGGCCCACGAACCGCCTGCGCCGGCATTCTCGACGTACACAGACAACGCGATTTTCGGGTTGTCCATGGGGGCGAAGGCGATGAAGACGCTGTGCTCCAGCCGCGGCTCGTCTTGTACCGTGCCGGTCTTGCCGCAGATGGGGATGCCGGGCGTTTTTGCGCGCCAACCGGTGCCGCCGGGTTGCTCCACCACCGCTTGCATGGCGGCCACGATGGGGGCGAACTGCTCCGGGGGGATGCCGGTGTCCACGCGGCGACCGGCGCCTTCGGGTTTGCCCTGGCCGCCGACGTCGCGGACGGCATGGGGTGTGCGGTACCAGCCGCGGTTCGCGATGGCGGCGGCGGCGTTCGCCATTTGGAGGGGAGTTGTGAGCAACTCCCCTTCCCCGATGGAAATCGAGTAGATGGTCGAATAGGCCCACCGGCGCTTGCCGTAGATCTTGTTGTAGTAGGCGGTGTCCGGCAGGAAGCCCGCGCTTGCGCCTGGCACGTGCCCGCCGAGGTCGGTGCCGAACCCGAACAACCGCATCCGATCGGTCCAGTTCGCCAGGCCGAGCGCGGCATCTTCAAAGGCGCTCGAGGACCGGCGTCCTTGGATCATCCGCCGCATGACCTCGTGGAAGTACGGGTTGCAGCTGTGGACGACGGCGTTCGCCAGGTCGTCCTGCGTATGCGAGCCGTGGCAGCTGATGATGTCGCGGTTGCAGTAGATCTGTGTGCTGGTTCCGATGACGCCTTCGTCGAGGGCGATGAGACCTTGGAACATCTTGAAGATGGAACCCGGCCGGTAAGTGCCGCGCAACGCCCTGTTGTACAAGGGTTTCCAAGGGTGCTTCAGCAAGCTGTCGTACTGGATGCCGCGCCGTGGACCCACGAGCAGGTCGGGGTCGTAGGTGGGCGCACTGACGAGGCACAGGATTTCCCCGGTCGCGGGCTCGATGGCCACCACACTGCCGCGTTTGCCCTGCATCAGCAGCTCTGCGTAGCGTTGCAAATCCGCATCGAGCGTGAGCGCGAGGTTTGCGCCTGCAATGGCCAAACTGTCGTACTCGCCGTTTTTCAGCGGTTCGCGGATGTCGTTCCGCACGTCTACCAGCAAGTACTGCACCCCTTTGCGGCCGCGCAGCAGGGTTTCGTAGTGGGCTTCGAGGCCGGATTTGCCTTTGAAATCGCCGAGGAAGTACCACGGGTCGGCCTGCATCTCTTCCTTCGTCGTCTCGCCGTACTCGCCGATGAGGTGGCTGGCCAGCCCTTCGAGGTTCGAGCGGACGGACCGGGTCCGGCCGACCACGCCGGGGAACCGCCACAGCTCGCCGGCAATTTTCCCGAACGCATCGGTCGGAAGCTGCTGCACCAGGACCGACGGGCGATAAATCGACCACTGCCGTGCCTTATCGAGCAGGGGCACGAGCTCGTCGAGCGGCATGTCCAGCAGTTCGGCCAGAGCGAGGGTGTCGAGTTTGCCGCGGGCGAGCCGAGGCGTGATGGTGATGTCGTAGCTGGCCACGTTCGTCACCAGGAGCTCTCCGTGTCGGTCATAGAGCATGCCGCGGGCCGGGTCGATGCTCAGCTGTTCCTCGGTCAGGCGTGCGGCGTATTCTGTCCAGTAGTTCGAGGCGACCTGGAGCTGGAAGAGCCGCAGGATGAAGACCGCGACGATGAAGAGGAAGATGCCTCCGATGACGGTTTGGCGGTCGCGCAGGTTCATCGGCTCCGCGGACGGGGTTGAAACAGGAGGTGCACGAGCGCGACCAACCCGAATGTGAGCGCAACCGAGGTGAGCGCCTTGCCTTCCGCCCGCAGGAGCAGGCCCCAGCGACCGGCTTCTAACCCGAACAAGATCAGGTTGTGTGCCCCGACCATCAGCAGGGTATACACGGAGAACCACGCCCACCCTTGTGCGGCGGCCGTGGGCTCTGTATTTGCTTCGTACCCTTCGCGCGGCGCGAGCAATCGGCCGATGGATGGCTGCAAAAACCCGACGGCGAGACAGGTGGCGGTGTACAGCCCGTTCGAGGCAGCCGCAAAATCTTGCAGCAGCCCCATGACCCCGCCGGCCACGAGGTAGACCCATGGTTTGCGTCCCAGCGGCAGCATGGCGAGTCCGTAGACGTGGATGCTCGGCGTAAGCCAGCCGTTCGCAAGCACCAGGTGCTGGAAGAACAGCGCTTGCAGGATGCCAGCGATGAAGAAGCGGAGGAAGGCGGCTACGGGTGTCATGGCATCACTCCGGCTGGGGGGTTCTGCGCCCGAGCGCGTCGAGCTGTTCGCGGTCGCCTACGTCGATGACCTCCACGTAGCGGAGGTTCCGGTAATCCGCAAACAGCTGGACCGTCAGCACTTTGAATTCGCCTGTACGGTCCACCCCTTCTTCTACCACGGTTCCGAAGGGTGTGCCTGCCGGGAAGAATCCCTGGAATCCCGTGGCCAAAACAGTGTCCCCCGCAGCCACGACGGTGCTGCGCGGCACGTCGCGCAACTGTGTCATCCCCAGGGACTTCCCGTCCCAAACGAGCCGCGCCGCCGGCCCGTCCGCTCCGACCCGCGCGCTCCACTCGATGCCCGTGTGGACCAGCGGCAGGACGAGCGCGTACTGCCCCGTCACCTCGTGCACCCGGCCGACCGCGGCTCCGAGTGCCATGACCCCTTGTCCGACGGCGAGCCCGTCTGCCGTGCCGGCATCGAGGATGAGGTAGTTCGCAGATCGGTCGTCAGATGCCCGGATGACGCGGGCCGGATACACCCGCAGCGGCACCTCGATTCCACGCGGTCCGCGAGGCTTCTGCCCGCTCACGGCGGTGCGCACCACCCCGCCGGAATCCGGCACGGCAGCGGCGGCGAGGGCGGCCGTGTCCACCGGCGGCGGCTCCCAAACCACCCAGCCGGACGTGTCTGCGAGCTCGGTTTCCCGCGCCAACAGGGCCGCCCGCAATTCGGCGTTTTCCCTCAGCAATGCGTCGTTTGAAGAGGCCAAATCTGCGACGTGCTTCACACGCGCCACGCGCTCCATCCACGCACCATTCGCCGTGAGGCTCATCCGAATCCAGGCGCCTCTCGCGTGGCCGTTTGCGGAAGCATACCACCCCAGTGCGAGCGCTTCGAACACCACAAACAGCACGAGCCGGTGGTGGCGGGCAATCAGCAGCAGGAGGTTGCGCATCCTTCAGGCCGCGCTCAGTCGCGCATCAGGAAGGGGAAACGGTCGATGTTCTTCAGCGCGATCGAAGTACCCTTGGCCACGGCGTGCAACGGATCGTCTGCGATGTGCACTGGCAGGCGGGTCTTCATTTGGATGCGCTTGTCGAGTCCGCGGAGCAGCGCACCGCCCCCGGCGAGGTAGATGCCCGTCTTGTAGATGTCTGCGGAAAGCTCCGGCGGCGTTTGCTCGAGGGCACTGTGGATGGCTTCCTCGATTTTGCTGATGCTCTTGTCGAGGGCTTGGGCGATTTCGCGGTAGCTGACGAGGATTTCCTTCGGAATGCCGGTCATCAGGTCCCTTCCGCGCACCGGGTAGTCGGGCGGGGGGTTGTCCAACTCGGCGAGGGCGGCACCCACCTCGATTTTGATTTGTTCCGCCGTGCGCTCTCCGACGAGGATGTTGTGCTGGCGGCGCATGTACTCCTCGATGTCGGCGGTGAATTCGTCTCCGGCCACCCGGATGTTCTTATCCGTCACGATGCCACCGAGGGCGATCACGGCAATCTCCGACGTACCCCCTCCGATGTCGATGATCATGTTCCCCATCGGCTCCTCGACGTCGATGCCGATGCCGATGGCGGCTGCCATGGGCTCGTGGATGAGGTACACGTCTTTGCCGCCTGCGTGTTCTGCACTGTCGCGGACGGCGCGTTTCTCGACTTCCGTGATGCCGGACGGGATGCAGATGACCATCCGCAGCGACGGATTGAAGAGTCGCTTGCGGTCGTTTATCATCTTGATCATCCCCTTGATCATCTCTTCGGCGGCCTGGAAGTCGGCGATGACCCCGTCTTTCAACGGGCGGATGGTCTCGATGTTCTTGTGGGTCTTGCCGTGCATTTGCTGGGCAAGCCGGCCGATGGCGACCGTTTTCCCAGTGAGGCGGTCCTTCGCCACGATGGACGGTTCATCCACCACAACCTTGTCGTTGTAGTAGATGATCGTGTTCGCGGTGCCGAGATCGATTGCGATCTCCTGCATGAAGAGGTTGAACATGCCCATGGACGGCCAAAGATATTCTGAAAGGCTATCCCTTCAGGAAGTTGTCGGTGCTTATGTTGTGAGGGCTCAATGCTTGAAGTGGCGCACCCCGGTGAGGTACATCGCCATCCCATTGCGGTCGCAGAAATCCACCGAATCGGCATCCCGCACCGAGCCTCCGGGCTGGACGACGGTGCGCACTCCTTCACCGCGCGCGAGTTCGACGCAGTCCGCAAAGGGGAAGAAGGCATCGGAAGCCATCACGGCACCGTCGAGGGAGAAGCCGAAGGCGCGCGCCTTGGCGGCGGCTTGGCGGAGGGCGTCGACGCGGGAAGTTTGGCCGGTCCCGCTGCCGAGGAGCTGGCGGTTGCGGGCAAAGACGATGGTGTTCGAGCGGGTGTGTTTTGCGATGCGCTGGGCAAAGACGGCGTCGTCTAACTCTGCAGCGGTGGCCGCGGCGACAGTGACCTGCTGCAAGTCCGCTACCGTCTCCGAACGCACGTCCGGCTCCTGGACGAGCAACCCGCCGAGTGCAGAGCGCACCAGGACCGAAGGGGGAGCGGCCGGGGTGTGGCGCAGCAGCATCCGGTTTTTCTTCGTCTGCAGCAGCTCCAGTGCTTCGGGCGTGAAATCTGGCGCGATGGCCACCTCAAAAAACAGGTCATGCATGGCCGCCGCCGTGGGGGCGTCCACCGGCCGGTTGAGGGCGATCACGCCTCCGAAGGCGCTGACGGGGTCCGCTTCCAAGGCGGCTTCCCACGCCGCGAGTAGGGTCGGCCGCACGGCGCAGCCACAGGCGTTGTTGTGCTTGACGATGGCCACCGCAGGCCCTGCATCCGCAAATTCCCCGATGAGCGATACGGCTGCATCGATGTCCAGCAAGTTGTTGTAAGACAGCTCTTTGCCATTGAGCTGCTCGAAGATCGCTCCCAAATCTCCGTGGAATTCGCCCCGCTGGTGGGGATTCTCGCCGTACCGCAACGCCTGGCGTGGGCCGGTCGGTGCCGACCAGGTCAGCGCTGCATCACCTCCGGCCATCCAGCGGTGGATGGCGGCGTCGTACGCGGCAGTCACCTGGAAAGCGCGGGCAGCCCAGGTCCGCCGCTGCTCCGGCGTGCTTTCCCCGTCGGCATCGCGCAGCAACGCGAGCAGGTCGGCGTACCCCGAACGGTCCGGGATGACCACGACGTCGGTGTGGTTTTTTGCCGCGGCGCGGATGAGGGAGATGCCGCCGATGTCGATTTGTTCCGTGATGGCCTCGTCATCCGCTCCTGAAGCCACCGTGTCTTCGAAGGGGTAGAGGTCCACCACCACGCAGTCGATGGGCGGGAGATCGTATTCGACCATTTGTTCCGTGTCCGAGGCGAGGGCCCGACGGCCGAGGATGCCACCGAACACCTTCGGATGCAGCGTTTTGACGCGTCCGCCGAGGATGGATGGATAGGCCGTCAGCGCCTCTACCGGGACCACTTCCGCGCCGAGCCGTTCGAGTTCGGCCTGGGTTCCACCCGTCGAATACAGGGTCACGCCGAGTCGGATGAACTCTTCGACAATGGGTTCGAGGCCGCCTTTGTGGTAGACGGAAATCAGGGCAGAACGGATGGGCATGGCTTCGGGAATCTGGGCAGGGAGGTGCAAAAGTAGAGTAGCTTTGTGAGGATGCTGTGGCTCAGATTACTTCGGGAGAGCTTCCTGTTTGCGTGGTCCGCGATTTGGGTCAACAAATTGCGCACGTTCCTCTCGCTGCTGGGCGTGATGGTCGGCATCTTCATGATTTCCGCGGTGTTCGCGGTGGTCGATTCGCTGGAGGACAACCTCCGTGGGACGTTCGATATCCTTGACGCGGATGTGTTGTTTGTCCAAAAATGGCCCTGGTCGAACGAAGACGATTACCCGTGGTGGACCTACATGCAGCGGCCGGAATCGACGTTGCGGGAGGCGGAGGGGCTCGAAGACCGGTTGACCCTGGCTCAAGCCGTCGCCTACCAAGAAACCGCGAGGGTATCGCCGGAGGCCGAGGGCAACTTCCTCGAAGGCGTGGAGCTCGTTGCGGTGACGCACGCCTATGACCGTGTCATCACGTTGGACATCGCCCACGGCAGGTATTTCACGGAAGCGGAGAGCGACGCAGGCCGGGCCGTGGCGGTCATCGGTGACGACGTCGCCCAAGTCCTCTTCGGCCGGTCGAATGCAGTGGGAAAGCGGCTGAAAATCCGCGGCACCGCGGTAGAAGTGGTGGGGGTGTTTCGCAAGGAGGGTGCCTCTCTGTTCGGCAACGGCATGGATCGGATGATCCTTGTGCCGGCACAACTTGGCGACCGGGTGATTGCCATTTCGAACGGCTCAGAGATCCTCGTGAAATGCGCCACGGGCGCAACGAACCCTGCGCTTCGGGCAGAGGTTACGCGCCACATGCGGGCCATGCGCGGCCTCGCGCCGGGGGAGGAAGACGACTTTTCGATCAACGAAATGGACATGCTCACCGGCATCCTGGACACCATCTTCGTCCAAGTCGAGGTCGGAGGGTGGTTCATCGGCCTCTTCGCCATCCTTGTAGGTTGCTTTTCCATTGCGAACATCATGTTCGTCTCCGTCCGCGAACGCACGCGCATCATCGGCATCCAAAAAGCCATCGGAGCCCGTTCCCGGTTCATCCTCATGCAGTTCCTGTTCGAAGCCGTGGCCCTCTGTGTCTTCGGTGCCCTGTTCGCACTCGCCGCAATCGGCCTGCTCGTGGTCGGCATCAATGCCGCAGATCTCGGGTTCGAACTTTCGATGCATCCCGCGCGCGTGCTGATGGCGCTCGGAGTGGCCATCGTGTCGGGGCTCATCGCCGGGGTGGCACCTGCCCGCGCCGCCTCCCGGATGGAGCCGGTGGAGGCGATGCGGCAGGGCGGCTGACC
>CAMCYM010000039.1 GCA_945883885.1 Chryseobacterium gleum | reverse complement strand
GCCAAACAAACCGCTCGGCCGCGCTGTACTGCGCAAGTACCGCCTCCAGAGCGGCTTCCGGCAGGGGATGGATTTGTTCGAGGCGCACCAGCGCACAATCCCGGATGCCCTCCTGCTCGCAGCGTTCGAGGGCATCGTAAAACACCTTGCCGGAGCAGAACACCACCGTCTCCACTCCACCTGCATCGAGTCCGCGCGGATCGTCGAGGACCGGGCGGAAACCGCCGGCAGCAAAGTCCGCGAGCTTCGAAACGGCCTTCGGATGGCGCAGCAACTTCTTCGGCGTGAATGCGACGAGTGGCTTGCGGAAAGACCACTTCACTTGGCGCCGCAGCAGGTGGAAGAAGTTCGCCGGTTCCGTGACGTTGCACACCGTGAAGTTGTCGCCGGATGCGAGCTGCAGGAAACGCTCCATGCGCCCGCTGCTGTGTTCCGACCCCATGCCTTCGTAGCCGTGGGGCAGGAACAGCGCCAGGCCATTCATGGTCTTCCATTTGTCTTCGGCGGCGCTGAGGAATTGGTCGAAGAGGATCTGCGCGCCGTTGTTGAAGTCCCCGAATTGGGCTTCCCAAACGGTCAGGCCCTCCGGCCGCGCAAACGCATAGCCGTAATCGAACCCCGAGACCGCATACTCGCTCAGCAGCGAGTTGTACGCCTGGAAGCGGGCCTGCCCTTCCGCGCAACCGTTCAACGGCACGATCTCCTCTTCGCTGTCCTCCGTCTTCACCACGGCATGGCGGTGCGAGAAGGTGCCGCGTTCAACATCTTGACCGCTGAGGCGCACCGGGTGCCCCTCTTCGAGCAGCGAGGCGTAGGCGAGCAACTCGCCGAGCGCCCAGTCGAGTGCATCGGCTTCCACCATGGCCCGGCGGTCTGCAAACAGCCGCTCTACCTTTTTGAAGTACTTCCGGCCTTCCGGCAGGGCGTGCAGCTTCTCCGCGAGGTTCCGCAGACGGGCGCTGTCCACCGCCGTAGCGGGGGATGTGGCCATCTCGCCGGGCTGGGCGGGTCGGTAGTCCTGCCAGAGGTGGTGGAGGAAGTCGTGGACTTGGGAGGTGCCGATTTCGCAGGCGGCATCGTAGCCAGCTTCCATGCGGCCCCACTGTTCTGCGTGGAGGGATTCGCCGTAGGTGGCTTCGACTACGCCGTCTTCGATGAGCTTCGCGAGGTAGAGGGCGCGCGGGCTCGGATGGGCTGCGATGGCCTTGTAAAGCGTGGGCTGTGTGAATTTGGGCTCATCGCCCTCGTTGTGGCCGTGGCGCCGGTAGCCGAGCAGGTCGATGAAGACGTCTCGGTGCCACGTCTGCCGGTACGCGAGGGCGATGCGCATCACCTGCACCACCGCATCCGCATCGTCCGCATTCACATGGAACATCAGCGCTTGCGTCACCTTGCCGACATCCGTGCAGTAGGTCGAGCTGCGCGCATCGAGGTAATTCGTCGTGAAGCCGACCTGGTTGTTCACCACGATGTGCACCGTTCCGCCCGTCCGGTAGCCGTCGAGTTGGGCCATTTGGACGAGCTCGTACACGACGCCTTGGCCGGCGATGGCCGCGTCGCCGTGGATGAGGATCGGCAGCACGGCTTCTTCGGAGCCGTAGGTCGAGTCGATGCGGGCGCGGGCGATGCCCTGCACCACCGGGCCCACCGCTTCGAGGTGGGACGGGTTCGGCGCGAGCGTAATCGTCACCTCTTCGCCGCTGTCGGCGGTTTGGGTCCGGGAATAGCCGAGGTGGTACTTCACGTCGCCGCTGAAGACCCCCTCTTCGCCGTACGGTTTGCCTTCGAACTCGCAGAAAATCGCTTCGTACGGCTTGTTCAAGATGTGCGCCAGCGTCGACAACCGGCCGCGGTGCGCCATCCCGATGACCACTTCGCGCACGCCGGATTGTGTGCCGGATTCAATCAGGGTGTCGAGCGCCGGGATGAGCGATTCCCCGCCTTCGAGGGAGAAGCGCTTTTGGCCTACAAACTTCTTCTGCAAAAACTCCTCGAACAGCGTCGCCTGGTTGAGTTTGCGCAGGATTTGCAGGCGGTCTTCGCGCGTGAGTCCCGGACGGTTCGTGGGCTCGATGTGTTCGCGGATCCAGGCCAGCCGATCGACGTCGCGGATGTGCATGAACTCGATGCCGATGCTCTCGCAGTAGGTGGCTTCGAGGTGGGCGACGATGTCGCGCAGGGTCGCTGGGCCGAGGCCGACCTGCGTGCCCGCTTGGAACACCGTGTCGAGGTCGGCTTCCGAGAGACCGAACTCACTGATGCTCAGATCTGGGCTGTAGCTGCGACGGGTCCGGACAGGGTTCGTGCGCGTGAACAGATGTCCCCGCTTGCGGTAGCCGTCGACCAGGGCGAGCACCTGAAATTCCTTCTGCGTCCGCGGGTCGCTGCTGCCGTCCCCTTCGCCGAAGTGGGCGGTGGCCAAATCAAACCCCTTGAAAAACAACCTCCAGCTGGGGTCTACAGCGGACGGGTCTGCCTGGTACCGGCGGTAATGGGCCTCCAAGGCAGAAGGCTCGGCGTTGCTCAGGAAATCGAGTGCATCCATCGGAGTACAAAGATACGGTCCGTGCTTGAACGGGCGGCGGGAAAGAGGGTTTCAGCCGCGCCCATTACGGCCGGTAACTGAGCCGCGTCCAAACCTTCAATGCAGCCCGCGCCACCGCCCCTTCGGCAAGCAGGCGCGCCGCTTCGATGCGGTCGTGGTCGTGCAAAATCCGGCGGACGTGCTCTTCGCCGAGGTCGAGGCGGTAGAATGCAGCGAACACCGGGGCAGGATCGCCTTCGAGCCCCGCCCCGATGGCGTCGGCGAGCAGGGCGACAAGCCCGATGGAGGCCCGGGCTACACGCTCCGGGTCGAGGCGGAAGTCTTTTACGATTTGGGCCACAACCGCTTCGACGAACGCGGCCGGATCGGTCCCGACGGGCAGCCCGCGCGCCCCGAGGAAGCGCTCAACCTCCTCCGTCATGCCGTCCGTTCGATCGCGTGGCGCGTCAACCCGGCGAGGGCATCGGCCAGGTCCGAGTCCGCGATTTCGAGGGCCGCGAGTTCCGCAGCGGCTTCGGCGGCGTATTGCTCCATCCGCGCAGCGGCCGCGTGGTCGGCACCGGTTGCCCGGAAAGCGGCCGTGACGGCTTGAATTTTGGCCTGCGGGCGGTCGGTGGGGCCGGCCCACCGGTCCAGTTCCGCCCGCAGCAGCCCATCCGCCTGCGCCTGCGCGTGCAGCATCAGGAAGGTCTGCTTGTCGGCCAGGATGTCCCCGCCGAGCTGCTTGCCCGTCGCCTCTCCGAAGGCATCGAGCAGGTCGTCTTGCAACTGGAACGCAAGCCCTACGCGCTCCCCGAACCGGTACCACCGCTGCACCCGCTCCGCACTCGCCCCGGCCGCCTCGGCTCCCATCGCGCACGCCGCCGCCACTAAAACGCTGGTCTTCAGCCGAATCATCTCGCAGTAATCCTCCACCGTCACGTCCTGCCTCCCCGCGAAGGCAAGGTCCGCCTGCTGCCCGACGCACACCTCCAACGCCGTGCGGTTGAAGCACGCGAGCAAACCCGGCAGCCGGTCCGCAGGCGCCTCGGCCAGCGCCGTCACAGCGAGGGTGTACATCGCATCGCCGCTCAGAATCGCCGCCGACGTATCCCACCGGGCGTGCACGGTCGGACGCCCCCGCCGCAGCGGCGCCTCGTCCATGATGTCGTCGTGCATCAGCGTGAAGTTGTGGAACAGCTCCACCGCCACCGCCACCGGTGCCGCAGCCTCGCGGTTCCCCTCTGCTTCCCCGGCTAACAGCGCGAGCACAGGCCGCATCCGCTTGCCACCGAGGCCCATCAAGTAATGCACCGGCGCGTACAGCCCATAGGCCGCGTCCTCCGGGTACCGCCCTAGGAAGGTGGCGAGGGCGTGCTCCGATTCTGCCCGAAGCCGGGCCGCTGCAGGATGGTCCATGCCGGTCAACCGCGTCCCCGCCGGATTTGTTCGAGGAGGTAATCGCCGTACCCGCTCTTGCGCAACGGCTCCGCGAGTACGGCCGTGGCTGCATCGTCGATGAAGCCCATGCGCCATGCGATCTCCTCGATGCACCCGATTTTCAGGCCCTGCCGTTCTTCGATGACCTGCACGTACTGCGAAGCCTGCATCAAGCTCTCGTGCGTGCCCGTGTCGAGCCAGGCCAGCCCGCGGTCCAGCCGTGACACCCGCAGCTTGCCGGCCTCGAGGTAGGTCCGGTTCACGTCGGTGATTTCCAACTCTCCCCGCGCACTGGGTTTCAAGTCCCGCGCGATGGCGACCACGTCGTTGTCATAGAAGTACAGGCCGGGCACCGCGTAATTCGAGCGCGGCACAGCCGGTTTCTCTTCGATGCTCAGCACCTTGCCCGATTCGTCAAACTCCACCACCCCGTACCGCTCCGGATCGCTGACGTAATAGGCATATACGATGGCGCCGTCCGGGTCCGTATTCCCCCGCAGCTGCCGGCCAAACCCCGGGCCGTAGAAGATGTTGTCGCCGAGCACCAGCGCGACCTTGTCGTTGCCGATGAAATCCGCCCCGATGGTGAACGCTTGGGCGAGCCCTTCCGGTCGCGGCTGTTCTGCATACGCGATGTGCATGCCGAGCGCCGCGCCGTCCCCGAGCAACCGCTTGAATCCCGGCAAGTCCTCCGGCGTCGAAATCAGCAGCACCTCCCGGATGCCCGCCAGCATCAACGTCGAAAGCGGGTAGTACACCATCGGTTTGTCGTAGACCGGCATGAGCTGCTTGCTCACGGCCTTTGTCAGGGGCCAAAGCCGGGTACCGGACCCGCCCGCCAGGATGATTCCCTTCATGCGCCGCAAGTTCGCACACCCGCCCTCACCTTCTTACTGCGCCAAGAAATCCGGGCTACCTGCTGAAAATCAATGGGAGATAATGGAATTCCGAAGCTGCTACCTTACATTTCCATGACAAAGCCAAGTCCGTTCGCCATGTTCAACTCCACGTCTTCCCTGTCAGGCCTTTGCATCGGTCTCCTGCTGCTCACTACTCCTGCTGCATTCGGCCAGACTTCCACCGAACGCGAACCCCGTGCACCCAAACCGCGCGTCAGCGGCACGCCGCACCGCAGCTATCCGTTTGAACGCAGTCCGGAACCCGCTGCCTCGCGTCCCGCGAATCCCTTCGCCACACCCGCGCCGGCCGATCCGTGGGATGTCAAGTACAGCGAATTGCAGGGGACGGATGCCGCTGTCAACCCGACAAAGCCCTTGACCCCGGAAGACCGCGTGCGGCTCGAGGCCAAACTCAGGTACCGGTCCCAATTGCAAACCAAGGGAATGGAGCAAGCGATGCCGCCGGCGCCCGCTCGGCCGGGACAAAACGGCACCCCGCGCACATCGGACACCCCACCTCCAACCGCCCCCGTGCTGGGACCCGGAACTTCGGCCATGCCACCTGCCGTACCGATGGTGGACGCCGAGGGAGCGGCGACCTACGCGGCGAACAACTCCACAGTTCCAGACGGAGCTGCTGCCGTCAGCGGATCGGGATACGTGTTGACTTCGAACAACACCCACGTCGAAGTCTTCAACGAGGAGGGCAACTTGGTTTCTTCCTTGGGAGAGGATGATTTCTGGGGAGCCCTCGAACCCACAGCGAACATCTATGACCCACGCATCATTTACGATGCCCTGAACAACCGCTTTGTCATTGTCGCCTTGCACGGGAACTCGTCCAACTTGACCGAGCTCTACATCGGATTCAGCTTGACAAGCAATCCTTTGGATGGGTTTTGGTTCTATGAGATTGACGGCAATCCGGGTGACCCCAACCTTTGGCTCGATTACCCGAACCTCGCCTGCAACGGCGACGACATCATCGTCAGCGGAAACATGTTCACAAACGGGAGCAACTTTTCCGAAACCAAGGTGTTCCTGTTCGATGCTTCTGACGGCTATTCAGGAGACCCCTTGTCGAATGGGTATTTCGACAACATCGAACACAACTCCCAATCCCCGTTCAACTTTGTACCGACTTCCTATCCCTTCAGCGGATACGGTCCCGGGGCCTACCTCTGGACACGCTGGACCTACGATGTCTATTTGCTCGGGGACATCACCGATGACCTCGCAGGAAGTCCTACACTGAACACCTTTCTTATCGATTCGCCGTACGACAACCCGGCCACTTCAAACGCACCTCAAGCCGACACCAATCAAACGCTCACAGTGGACGAACGGGTCCAAAGCGCTTACTACGGTGGCGACGGGAAGATTTTTTATGCGTTGGCCTACGGTGACGACAATGGAAATGACCGCGTCCTCCTCGGCCGGTACAACGTGTCCAACGAAAACCACGCACAGCAAGGATTCGGCGCAACTGGTTGGGATTATGGCTACCCGTGCATCGCCCCTTGGGCCTCGAGCGCTGCGACGTTTGACGGCAAGTCAACTGTGGCCTTTCTGCGGGTAAGCAGCGACACCTACCCAGAGTTTCGTGTAGCCATCGGCTCGCCGACGGAAGGGTTCAGCAATTCCGTAGGGGTCAAAGCTGGGGAATCGCCCATCACCACCACGCCGCGGTGGGGGGATTACCTCGGTGCCGGATACCGGGAGAATACAGGACACAAAGAATCCTGGATCTACGGACAATATGGAAAGAACAACGACCATGCCCTGTGGGTGGCCCAAGTGGTCGATGACATCTACGGCTGCACGAACAGCAGTGCCTGCAATTACGACCCGGCTGCGACGGCCTCGGACGGTTCGTGCGAGTTCACGAGCTGCTCAGGCTGCACCGATCCGGAGGCCTGCAACTTCGATCCTCTTGCTGAGCTCTCCGACGGGTCTTGTACGTACCCCGGATGCACGCAGTTCGGGGCATGCAACTACGTGTATGGAGCAGGATGTGACGACGGTTCGTGCTGCTTCGGACACTGCCTCGACCTCGATATGAGCCAAGGATTCATCGGGTTTCCCCCGTTCACCGGGAGTTCGATGCTTTACTTCTCCATCGTAGACAACGTCTCCGGTGCAACGGTCGCTTCAGGGTCAAATTTGGCCCCGCACCACGACCTCTGCCTGCCTGCCGGCTGCTACACCGCCACATTTTCCGGTGCAGCAGGGGCCACCTGGAACCTGACACTTGACCCGTTCTTCTTCTTCCCATGGGGAGATTATGACCTTGGGAACGGAAGCGGCCCAAGCACCCTCAACTTCCAACTCGGCAATGGCGGGCCACTGGCCGGATGCACGGATGCAGGCGCGTGCAACTTCAACCCCGAAGCGGTCTGCGACAATGGAACGTGCTGCTATGCGACCTGCGTGACTGTGGGTATGGAAGACAGCTACGGCGATGGCTGGAACGGCTCGGTTTGGGAAATTCACTCAGGCGAAGCACTTGTTGCGTCTGGAACCCTCGAAAACGGGTATACAGGCCAAGAAAAGGCATGCCTAGAGCCCGGTTGCTATACCTTCAGCGTGAACACGTCCGATGGCATGTTCCCTTATGAAGTGTCGTGGACCCTCGAAGGGGCGGAAGAGGGCTTGCTCAATGGGACCTTCACTACCACAGGGTCGTTTACCATCGGAAACGGCGGCGAGGATGCTGGATGCATGGACTACGCGGCGTGCAATTTTGACCCCTATGCAAATTGCGATGACGGTTCCTGCTGCTATGCAAATTGCGGCACGTTGACGATGACGGATTCGTGGGGAGACGGCTGGAATGGCGCGGAATTGACGTTGAGTTCGCCGGGCGGTTTGGCCTCCAGTTACACCCTGTCAGACGGTCAAGGCACCATGCAGGCGCTTTGCTTGACCGACGGCTGCTACGACGTGGAAGTCACGCCGGGCGTGTACCCCAACGAGGTCGGTTGGTCCCTTGCCTTCGGCAACTACGTCATCCAAGGCGGTGCCCCGCACGATGACATGTTCTCGCTGGATGCGGTCTTCGGCTGCACGGTACCCGGTGCATGCAATTATGACCCTGCAGCTACCTGCAACCTCGGGTTGTGCACGTTCCCCGGCTGCATGGACCCCCAGTCGTGCACCTACCAGCCGAACGCAGGCTGTTCGTTGCCGGAGGCATGCTTCTACGGCTGCCTCGGTTGCACGTACCCCACCGCCCTCAACTACAATCCAGAAGCCACCACGGACGACGGATCGTGCCTGTTCGACGGTGCCGAGCAGGGGTGTTCGACCGACGTGAACGGCGACGGAATCGTAAACGTCGGGGATTTGCTGCTGTTGCTTGGGGACTTCGGCGTCCTGTGCTCGAACAATTCCCCGTGAGGCCGTCCGTTTGGGTCGCCGCCGCGGTGCTCGCAGGGTGCAGCCCGAGGGCTGTGCAGGGTTTGCTGGACCGCGGACCGCGGGTCTCCGTGACCGCCGGTTGGGACCGCACCATGCCGGCGCACGACCCGCCGCACGTGTGGTGCGCCGCAGACAGCATGAACGGCTTGGCGTTCCGCATCGCCGGCCCCACCGACGTGCACACCGTCGCCGAGGTCCGCGACGCCCGCGACTCCGTCCTACGCCAAATCTTCGAAGGCCGCATCAAGCGCGGCACCACCGAGCTTTCCTTCGCGACCGACCAACTGCCCGACGGCACCTACACGTGGCTCCTGCGCACCACCGCGAACGACACGCTGCAGTGGGCCACATTCCGGCTGCATTAAAGGCCTAGGCCTCAGTTCAAATCGGCTGGATCGGAGTCGGACGGCGCTGCAGAAGCCCGGCGCTGCCTCAGGGCCTCGTGCTGTTCTTCGCCGCGGCCGGGGGCGAGCCCGGACTGGATTTGGAGCTCCCTGAGCTCGATGTCATCCTCCTCATCCAGCAAGTCGATGAACGGCTCGGCGAACACCTGGGTGGTCATGCGACGCCCGAAGCTCAGCAGGAGCGACGGCAGCAAGATGAGGTTCGAGAACATCGCGACGCCGAGGGTGATTGACACCAACAAGCCGAGGGATTGCGTACCGTCGAACTCGCTGAGGGCGAACATCAAGAAGCCAAAGAACAGGACCACAGACGTATACACCATGCTGTGGCCCGTTTCCATGAGCGCCAGGAGGACGGCCTTGCGGATGTTCCAGCGGTGAATCTTCAATTCCTGGCGGTATTTGGCCAAAAAGTGAATCGTATCGTCGACCGAAATGCCCAAGGCCACGCTGAAGACGAGGATGGTCGAAGGCTTCAGCGGGATGCCCAGCCACCCCATCAACCCCGCCGTCACGCACAACGGCAACACGTTCGGCAGCAGCGAACTCACCACCATGCGGGCCGATCGGAACAAGAACGCCATCAGCCCCGCGATGACCACCAGGGCCAATGCGATGGAAACCCGCAAGTTGTCCACAAGGTAGCGCGTGCCCTCGAGGAAGACCACACTCGTGCCGGTCAAGGTCACGGTATACTCTTCCGGGGGAAGAATGGAGTCGAGACGCGGCCGAAGGTCGGCCATCAACACGTCCATGTCGCGGGTACCGATGTCCGCCATTTGGGCACTGATGCGGGTGACCGCCTTCGTTGAATCGAAGAACCCGCCTACGACCTGTTCAGACCGGCCATCTACAGGGCCACGGAGCCAGGGGCCGATGAATCGCCGGTCCTGGCTTGAAGGGAGGCGATAGCGCTCCGGAGAGCCGTTGTAGAAGGTTTGGACTGCGAACTTCGTCGCGTCGACCGCGCTGAGGGAGCGGCTGAATTCCGGGTAATCGGCGAGGACATCCTGGACCTGCTCGACTTTTTTCAGCATGCCGAGGGAAGAGGCTCCCTCGGGCGTCCCCGTATCGATGAGGACTTCAAACGGCATCACGCCGTGGAAGCGATGCTCCACCCACTGAAGGTCCTGGATGACCCGGTCGTCTTCGGGCAGGTCGTCCACGATGTTCCCCGTCGTCTGCATGCGGGTGATGCCCCAAACGCTCAACCCCAGCACCGCCAGTGCCACCAAATACACCGCTGGCCGGTGAAACTGCACCACCCGAACCAGCCGCTGAATGGCCGCATACACCCACGGGCGATCGAGGTGCCGCGTGTGCCGTGCCTGCGGTGCTGGCAACCAAATCATCAACGCAGGAATCACGACAATCGAAATGACGAAAACCGCCATCACGTTGACGGAGGCCACGATTCCGAAGTGCTTCAGCACATCTGATTCTGTGAAAATGAACGTCGCAAACC
>CAMCYM010000038.1 GCA_945883885.1 Chryseobacterium gleum | reverse complement strand
AAAAAAGTCGAGGAAGAGCTGGCGGACGCGGCGGGATTCCATGGGGTGCGTTGTTAACGTGTGCAAAATACACACCGTCTGAAGCAGGCGGTGCGTGAAATTACACCGCACATTTGCTTCCATGGCGAAAAGATTCCACAAGTACCGCTTCAACGAACGGACCCTCGAGATGGAGGAAGCGCCGTTCAACGCGCGGGACTATGTGGTGTGGGGTCTGCGGCAGCTGGTCGTTGTGGGGGCGGTGGGCTTTGTGAGCGTTTGGGTCGCAGAAAACCTCTTCACCAGCCCGACGGACATCGCTCGCGAGCGCGAACTCTCCTACTTGCGGGAAGAAGTCGACCGGCTGAACGGGGAAGTGGAGGAGATGGACGCGGTGCTCACCGGAATTACCCAGCGGGACGACGGGATCTACCGGGCCATCTTCGGGGCTGAACCCTATCCGGAGCACCTGCGCAACCCGGGCGTGGGCGGGACGGACCGCAACCGCAACCTCCGCGGCTACGAAAATTCCGACGCGGTCATCGCGCTGCAGGAACGGGTCAGCGAACTGCAGCGCAAGCTCGTTGCGCAGACGCGGTCGTTTGAGGAAATCCTCGGGCTGGCGCGGAACTCCTCGAAGCTCGCCGAGTCCATCCCGGCCATCCAGCCCGTGCGCAACCGCGACCTCCGGGCGCTGGCCAGTGGCTGGGGCTACCGCATCCACCCCATCTACAAGGTCCGCAAGTTCCATTACGGCATGGACTTCAGCGCGAAGACGGGCACGGAGGTGTTCGCCACCGGGGACGGCGTCGTCGTGGCCGCCGAGCAGAAGTACGACGGCTATGGCCTCCACGTCGTCATCCGGCACGGCTACGGGTACCAAACCCTCTACGCCCACATGAGCAAGCTCGCCGTCCGTTCCGGCCAACGCGTCAAGCGCGGCGAAGTCATCGGCTTCGTCGGCTCCACGGGCACCTCCGTCGCGCCGCACCTCCACTACGAGGTCATCAAGGACGGGGAGAAGGTGAATCCGGCGCACTACTACTTCAACGATTTGACGCCGGCCCAGTACGAACAGATTTTGAAGATGTCGGACGCGGCGAACCAGTCGTTCGATTGACGTACATTCGTTCCATGCCGCTAGGGAAACCGGTAGCGAAGCGCTACTTCACCATCACGGAAGTCTCGGACTTGCTGGGGCTCAATGCCTCGATGCTCCGGTATTGGGAAAAGGAATTCCGGCAGTTGAACCCGCGCACGAACGCACGTGGCAAGCGGTTTTATACGGAGCGCGACATCGCGACCATCCGCGAGATCCACCGCCTCGTCAAGTTGCAGGGCTTCACGCTGGACGGCGCGCGCAAAGCGCTGTCTGGCTGGACCGTTCCGGCCGAGGCCCCGCTGGAGTGGGAAGGGCGCGGGATTGACGGCGAAGCCGTGGCGGAGGAGTTGGTCGCGGTTGCCGCGGGCCCACAGGATGCGGAGCGGCAGGCCGTACTCGAGCGGCTGCGGGCGTTGCGCGCGCGGCTCGAAGCATTTCAGGAAGCTACCGTCGAGACGAGGTAGTCCTGCACGTAGCTGCGGACGGCGTCTTCGAGCGGCGTGAAAGGCCGCGCATATCCGGCTGCGCGCAGTTTCGAAAGGTCGGCTTCCGTGAAGTATTGGTAGGTCGCGCGGATGTCCTCGGGCGTGTCGATGAAGTCGATGTGGGCGGGCAGATGCAGGGCTCCGGCGGTGGCCGTCGCCAAATCCAGAAACGAACGCGCCGTCCCCGATCCGAGGTTGTAGATGCCGGCGTGCTCCGGCTTGCGGTGGTGCATGAAGTGCACCAGCACGTCGACGAGGTCGTCCACGAAGACGAAGTCTCGCATTTGGCCACCATCCACAAAATCCGATCGGTGGGAGCGGAAAAGCCGCATCCGCCCGGTCGTCCGGAACTGGTGGAAGGCGTGGAAGGCGACCGACGCCATGCGGCCCTTGTGGTCCTCGTGCGGCCCGAAGACGTTGAAGAACTTCATCCCGGCCCAGAAGTAGGGCGCCCGCCCGGCCGCCGCTTCTTCCAGCGCCCACACATCGAACAACTGCTTCGACCAGCCGTACGGATTCAACGGCTGCAGCGCCGGAATGCCCGCATGGTCATCGGACCAGCCGTGTGCCCCGTCCCCGTACGTTGCCGCCGACGACGCGTAGACCAGCGGGAGGCCAAACTGGACGCAGGCCCGCCACACGTCTTGGCTGTAGTGCAGGTTGAGCCGGTCGAACACCTCGCGGTCCTGCAGCGTCGTGTCGGTGCGGGCGCCGAGGTGGAAGATGAACTGCACCTGGTCTTCGTTTGCTGCGAGCCACGGCAAGAACTCCGCACGGTCGACGCGGTGGGCGCATGCGAGTCCTTCGTGGTTGCGGGCTTTGTCCGCCCGGGTGAAGTCGTCCACGAGGACGAGGTCGACGAAGCGGTCGGCGTTGAGGCGGCGGGCGAGGCGGCTGGCGATGAAGCCGGCGGCACCGGTGACGACTATCATGCGGCGAAGGTAGGCCGTATCTTTGCGGCGTGGGAAGGACGGTTCACATCACCCGGCGGGTCCGGTTCAACGCAGCACACCGGCTGTGGGTTGACGCGTGGGACGATGCGCGCAACGAGGCGACCTTCGGCAAGTGCGGCAACGCGAACTGGCACGGGCACAACTTCGACCTGTACGTCACGGTGAAAGGGGTGCCGGATCCGGAGACGGGGTACTTCATCAACTTCGATGACTTCAAACGGATTCTGAAGGAACACATCGTGGAAGAGCTGGATCACCGGAACCTGAACCTGGATGTGGCGTGGTTGCGTGGCATTCAGCCCACGACGGAGCAGGTGGCGGTGGCGATTTGGGACCGGTTGCTTCCGGTGCTTGCGGACCACGGGTGCACACTGCATTGCGTGCGGCTACACGAAACAGAAAACAACGCGGCTTCCTACTACGGCGAATAATGGCAATCTACCGGAAGACAGAGCATTACGACGAAGCGGCGGTGGCGGAGATGGCCGCGGCGTACCGGACGTTGCTGCGGGTGGTCGGGGAGGATTTGGACCGCGAAGGGCTGGCGAAGACGCCCGAGCGGGCTGCGAAAGCCCTCGCACTGCTGACCTCGGGTATGGGCACAAATCCGGACGAGTTGCTCGGAACAGCGCTCTTCGAATCGCCGGGCGACGAGATGGTTCTCGTGCGCAACATCGAAGTGTACAGCTTGTGTGAGCACCACCTGCTTCCGTTCTTCGGAAAGGCCCATGTGGCATACATCCCGAGCGGAAAAATTGTGGGGTTGAGCAAGATTCCGCGCATGGTGGATGCGTGGGCGCGGCGGCCGCAGGTGCAAGAGCGCCTCACGTGCGCCATCCGCGATAGCATCGACCGGGTGCTCGCGCCGCAGGGCGTGGCGGTGGTCATCGAAGCCCACCACCTGTGCATGCAAATGCGCGGGGTCGAAAAGCAAAATGCAACCACCACCACGAGCGCCTTTACCGGCAGCTTTTTGACCGACTCGCGCACCCGCAAAGAGTTCATGCACCTGGTCACCCGGTGAGGAACTGACAGGGTGGCAGGTTTGGCGGGATGGGTACGGATGTTGTTACTTCGGGGGCATGGCAAACTTTGATCCTCCCCGCATCTTCGACGGGGCAGTAGCTTCCGAACAAGTCGGTGTCAACCGCTTCATTGCGAATGTCTTCTCCTGGATGGTGGCCGGTCTGGCCGTCACGGCGCTGACGGCCTGGTACTTCGCGGCTTCCGGCGCGATTGCGGCGTTTTACACGGAAACGGGCATGTCGGCCCTCGGCTGGCTGGTGATGCTTGCGCCCATCGGCTTCATCCTGGCCATGAACCTCGGATTTCAGCGCTGGTCCACCTCGGCCATCACCCTGCTGTTTTTCGCCTTCAGCATCGTGATGGGCATGAGCCTGAGCAGCATCTTCATCGTGTATACCACCTCTTCGCTGTTCCAGGTGTTCATGATCGCCGCTTCCACCTTCGGGGTCATGGCGGTGGTAGGGTATACGACCTCGACGGATTTGACGCGGTTCGGCAGCCTGCTGGGCATGGCGCTGATCGGCATCTTGATCGCCAGTTTGGTGAACATCTGGCTGGGCTCCTCCGGACTGGATTTCATCATCAGCATCCTCGGGGTCCTGATTTTCACCGGGTTGATTGCCTATGATACCCAAAAGCTGAAGCGCATCGGCCAAGGCGTCGAGTATGGAACGGCCCCGGCGACGAAACTCGCCATCCTTGGCGCAACCAGCCTCTACCTCGACTTCATCAACCTCTTCCTCTTCTTGCTCCGGCTCTTCGGAGGCAAGCGGGAGTGAGGGACTCAGCGCACCATCAAGCGCTGGCTGACCGGCGCGGCGCCGTCGAGTTCAAGGAGAAGCACGTAGGCACCTGGCGTGAGCTGCGCGGCATCGATGAAATGGTTTGACTTCCCGGCCGCGAACAAGCCTTCGTACAGGAGCGCAACGGTCGCGCCCCGCACATCCTTGCATGTGAGCTTGCCGCGCGTGGCGGTGGGAATGTCAATCGGAATGCACGTGATGGCACTTGCGGGGTTCGGGTACGGTGCGCTGAATTGCGCGGCTGGCCGGGCGGCAGCAGCAACCCCAGACGGCGCGTAGACGTCGAATGACCACCAGCCTGCGGGAGCGGGCATCGGGCGCACGCCGTGCTTGCCAGAGACCGCCGTGGCGTCGGCGTAGTAGTACACCGTGGTGCCTGCCGGCTGCGCAGGCAGGGCGGCCTGCCACACATCCTCGGCCGCACCGGGCGTCAGCGGCACTTCGTTCCACACCCCGCCGACCGGATCAACGGTCCAAAACACCGACGCCTCCGCAATCCCGCTGCGGTGCGACAGGTACACGTCCACGCCATACGGCTCGGTGGTGTTGTCCGTGTCCGGAAGCGGCAGGTGGCTGATTATCAGCGGGTCTTCGACGCCTACAGAATGCGTGATGCAGTGGATCGCCCCGCTGGCTGCGATGATGGGTTCGCTGTTCCCATCGCAGTCAATGCCTACGATGTCGTAGCCCGGCAACGCTTCGGCGTAGATGCGCAGGGCCGTGGTGTCGTATTGGGTGTAGAAGGTGGGGACGATGACGGTGTTGTTGACGAACACCGAGTTCGTGTACGTCATGTACCAGCCACCGGCGTTCGGATAGCCCTGGCCGGGTTCAGGCGGGCTGGGGATGCGGATGACCTCGAAGGGGGTTCCCCAGCGGGTGGTGAAATTTGAGAGGACGTAGCTGATGTTCGCGTTGATTTGGGGGCCGTCGGCGGTGTTGTTCGGATACTCCGCGACGAGGAGGGTGGATTCGTCGAGGAGCTTCATGTGCATGTCGATGTGGTGGATCCCGTCGTAGGGCAGCGTAGGCATCCGGATGTAGGTGTGTACGCCGTGGAAGTCCTCGATGAGCTGCTCGATTTCCGGCTCCGTGTGGTCCGGAAAGGTCTCCCCCGCATCCATCCACCACGCTGAGCCGCCGCCGTTTTCCTCGACGATAAGCTCCGAGGCAAAGGCGGTGCCGAAGCCGTCGGACATCCAGTTGCCGCCGGTATTCATCAGGTCGTACGGCGCCACGGTGGTCGAATACACCGGGATGCCCATCGTCTCGCCGAGGACATCCGGGATGGCATCGTCGAGGGGACGGGGACGGTTGTACCTCCAGTCGACCAGCACGCGGTCGTCGTTCCAGGAGCCGTAGACCGTATTTGCGCCGTAATCCCGCATCCATACGCTGTTGTAGTCGGCGTCAACGACCGTCACATTTTCCAAATCCAACGCCCCTCCGCACTGGTTCCCGGTGAGGTAGTTCGCGCACGAGGTAGGATTCGAGGCGAAGACGATGACCTCGCATTCTTCCTTCGCCGCGGCTACGATTTGCTTTTGGATGCAGGGATATCCGGTCCAAGAAATCGTCAGTGCTTCAATCTCTTCCCATTCTGCAGCGGTGCGCAGGTTGTCATAGGGCGGCGGTTCAGGGATTCCACGGAGGGCAGGGGCCGGTTGGGCTGAAGCGCGGCGTGCGGCGACTTCTTCTGCCGTGGTGTAGATGGGCAAGTTTGTTTGGCCCCAAACGCGCGGCATCCAGCCGCACAAGGCCCACAGGAGGAGGAGAAGGAACGTGCGCATTTCAGGTCAGGTCGGTTTCAGGAGTGCAAAAGGTACAGCCTGCCGCAGCGAATCAAAGAAGTTGAACTAACGTCGTCGGGCAGATGGCATGCCCACCGGAAAATCGGGTCGTCCGGACCGTGAGTCCGGCCTCCCGAAACCGGGCGTCGGTTTCGTCGAGCAGTCCCTCGCCGAAGAAGGGATCGGCATCTCCCAGGACGCAGTCGATGGGCAGTGGACGGAGGGCAGCAGCGTCCGGCCCCAAATCCACATCCGGCGGAAACACGCCCGCCCACAGGATAAGCCGTTCAAACGGCCCTCCCCCTGCGGCTGCCCAGCGTGCTGCGGTCGCGACGCCCTGTGAAAATCCGAGCAGCACGGACCGTGCACCGGCCGGTGCCGGGAACTGCTCTTGCACCTGCGCGAGGTAGGCGAGGTAATCGGCGATGTCTTGAGCGCGGTCCTCCCGCGTCATCCACGAGGCGCCGACGCGCCCCGAAGTGCCCTCCGTGTAGAAGCGGTGCAGCCCCTCCGGAGCCACCACGGTCCAACCGGCCTCTGCGAGTGGCTCGAATTTGCGCAGGAAAAACTGTGGGAGTTGGCCGTAGCCGTGCAGGGCGTAGAGCACCTTCGTCGCAGATGCGGCAGGCGGCCCGATGCAGAAGACCCGAGCGGTGCGGGCCACGGTCAAGCGTACTTCCTCCATGTTCACCAAGCTATCCATGCTTCCGCAGACCCGAACGCTGGAACCCAAACAGAATCAAGTGTTTCTGGCGCGCTTCCTACCCGGTACGCGAACGGCACATACCGGTCCCCCCGGAATGTGCATCCCCACGCGGTATCGACGCGGTCCGTCGGGACCTCCACCGCAGCCGGCGCACAACCCGGCAACAGGTCCGCATCCGAAGTCGGCCGCACGAACAACGCCCCGGAAGGCACTCCCCCCACATCCCGCACACACCGGAACACCAACTCGCCCAGCGGCGACAGCGCTACGTCGTGTGCCCGCAGCGGTTCCTCGAGGAACACATCGGCGGACCATTCGGCGGTGTGCACGGCATGCCCCGAGCGCTCGACGGTCAGACGGTACAAGAGCGCATTCGTCCGCTCGAACGGCAAGGTGTACGCCCCGGTCGGTCCGGTTTCCGTGGTGCCCACTTCCTCCCAGGCATCCACCCAAACCCCCGACCCCACCACCTGCCGCTCCAGCCGGCAGACGGCACCCGACACCGGCTCTCCGTTGCGGTCGTCCCGTACCACCCCGTGCACGTCGAGGGCATTCACGTCGGTCCGCCTGCAGCCGGTCAGCACCGCTGCAGCAACCGCGAAGAGTGCGATGATCCGAACCATGTCACGCATCGAGCAGGGTGAGCCGGGCGAACTTGAGGAGGAGCTGCTTCGTGCCGGCGCCGTCGAAGGCGACCGTCGCTTTCACGTTGGGCTCGGCGCCTTCGATGGAGAGGACGGTGCCGCGGCCGAACCGGTCGTGCGCCACGCTGGCACCGGCGACGAGGCCAGCGGCGGAGGCGCCGCTAGGGCCGGGTGCTGCCGGCCGCGGGGAAGCGGCGACGGGCCGGAGTGGTGCGGCCGTGGGCCGCGGCGGTGGCGCAGCGGGCCGGGTGGGCCTTGCCACGCCGTCCGGGAGGCGTCCCAGCCACCGCTGTCCGAGCGCGGTGCGCGGAAGTCCCGGAACGCGGGGACGTCGAGGCAGTCGGGGTCGATTTCCGCGATGAAGCGGCTGGCATCGGCGTGGGTGATGGAGCCCCAGCGGAACCGCGTCAGTGCGTAGGTGAGGGTGCAGGTCTCGCAGGCGCGCGTGAGCGCTACATAAAAGAGTCGGCGTTCCTCTTCGAGGTCGGCGCGGGATTGCATGGCCATTTGGCTCGGGAACAAATTCTCCTCGAGGCCGACTACATATACGTGTGCGAACTCGAGTCCCTTGGCCGCGTGGACCGTCATGAGGCTGACCTTGTCGAGGTCGCCGTCGTCCTCGTCCGCATCCGTGAGTAGCGCGACGTCTGCGAGAAAGGCATCGAGCGTCGGGACCGCATCGGCGTCTTCTTCGAGCCGGCCTTGCACGAACGATTGCACGCCGTTGAGCAGTTCTTGGAGGTTCTCGTACCGCGAAACGCCTTCCGGGGTGCGATCGGCGTGCAGGGCATGGACCAGTCCGGAGGTGCGGGCGATGTGCAAGGCCAAATCGTGCGCGGGCACCCGCCGGAGTTCGGCGGCGAAGCTGCGGATCATCGCGGCGAAGGCGTCGAGTTTGGACCACGCGGCACCGCGCAGCGCCGCGGGGACTTCCCCCTGCAGCACATCCCAAATCGCCACATCCCGCTCCGCCGCTTCGGCCACAAGCCGGTCCATCGTCGTATTCCCGATCCCCCGAGCCGGGTAGTTGATCACGCGCCGCAACGCCTCGTCATCGCGCGGATTCACCGCGAGCCGGAAGTACGCGATCAGGTCTTTGACCTCCTTCCGCTGGTAGAACGACAGCCCGCCATAGATCCGGTACGGCAGGTTCAACTTGCGCAAGCTTTCCTCGAACGCGCGCGACTGGGCATTCGTGCGGTACAAGATGGCAAAGGCGCTCCAGGGGGCCTGGCGGCGCGCCGAGACTTCGAAGATGGAAGATGCGACGAAGCGGCCCTCCTCGTTGTCTGAGCCGTTGCGGATGACGCGGATTTTTTCGCCGCCGTCGTTTGCTGTCCAAATTTCCTTCGGAATCCGATCCGTATTCTTCTCGATGACGGAGTTCGCAGCCGACACGATCATGCCCGTGGACCGGTAGTTCTGTTCGAGCTTGTACAGGGCTGCGTCGGGATAGTCCTTCTTGAAACTCAGGATGTTCTGGATGTTCGCCCCGCGGAAGCCGTAGATGCTTTGGGCATCGTCCCCGACCACACATATATTCTCATGGACCGCAGCGAGTTGCTTGACGATCAAGTACTGGGCGAAATTTGTGTCCTGGTACTCGTCCACAAGGACGAACCGGAAGGTGTGCTGGTACTTGCTCAGCAGGTCAGGGAAATCCCGGAGCAGCACGTTCATTTTGAACAGCAAGTCATCGAAATCCATCGCTTGCGCACGGAAGCACCGGGCTTCGTACGCCTTGAAGATCTCCGCAATGCGCGGGCGACCCGCTTGTTTGTCTTCGCCGACGATTTCGTCGTTCTCGGCGTACCCGCGCGCGTCGATGAGGTTGTTCTTCGCGGCGGAGATGCGCGCTTGCACGCTCGCGGGCTTGTACACCTTGTCGTCGCAACCGAGTCCGTGGATGATGTCCTTGATCAAGGAGCGGCTGTCCGCGGTGTCGTAGATGGTGAAGTTGCGGGTGTAGTTGAAGCGTTCGGCTTCGGTCCGCAAAATCCGCGCGAAGACGCTGTGGAAGGTGCCCATCCACAGGCTACGGGCTTCGGATTCGCCCACGACCTGGGCGATGCGCTCCTTCATTTCCCGCGCGGCCTTGTTCGTGAAGGTCAAAGCAAGGATGGAAAAGGGGTCCACCCCGCGCTCGATGAGCTGGGCCATGCGGTAGGTCAGCACACGCGTCTTGCCGGAGCCGGCTCCGGCAATGACCATCATCGGCCCCTCGTGGTGGGTCGCAGCGGCCCGTTGGGCGGGGTTGAGTGTGTCAAGAAAATGCACGTTTCGAAGGTAGGGCCGCCGGTGCGGTGGCTGTCAACGAAACTGTCCGAAAAAAGCCACAACTCGCTCTTGTTTTCTAACAGCTATCTGTTACCTTTGCGGCCCCTTATTTCGGGGAAACTTCTGTCTGTACCACATCGAACCTGATCGAACCGGAACGAATGCCTACGATTTCGCAGCTCATCCGCAAGGGCCGCACCACACTCGCAGAGTCGAGCAAATCCGCCGCTTTGGACGCATGTCCACAGCGCCGCGGGGTGTGTGTCCGCGTGTACACCACGACGCCGAAGAAGCCGAATTCCGCGATGCGGAAGGTGGCCCGTGTGCGTCTCACAAACGGGAACGAAGTGAACGCGTACATCGGCGGTGAGGGCCACAACCTCCAGGAGCACAGCATCGTGCT
>CAMCYM010000037.1 GCA_945883885.1 Chryseobacterium gleum | reverse complement strand
CGCGGGCTTCTTGGACGGAAGCTTCCGCACTTTCGATGGCGTAGCCGGCGGCGGCGACGGCCTCGCGGGCAGAGCGGTCGCCCGCTTCAGCGGCGCGGTACGCCGATTCGGCCGCGTCGAAGTCGGCTTCGGAGATGATCCGCTCGGCGTGGAGCTGTTGGGCGCGGGTCCAGGCTTTTTTCGCAGCGGAGAAGGCCGCTTCGGCTTGGGCAAGACCGGCACGTGCTGTGGCGAGGTTGGATCGGGTCGAGTTGAGCCCAGCCAGGGCGCGGTTGAGGGCGCTTTGGTAGAGGTCGGGATTGATGCGGACTAGCAGGGTGCCTTTCGTGACCCAGTCGCCTTCCTTGACGGGGAGCTCGAGGATTTCGCCGCTGACTTGGGCCGTGATGGCCACTTCGGAGGCGGGCTGGATTTTTCCGGAAGCGGTGACACGCTCGATGAGGTCCCGGGTTTCTGCCGCTTCGGTTTCGACCACAGTGGGCTTGGTCCGGCCGCCGAAGAAATAGGCAGCCACCCCGAGTCCCACCACGACCACGGCGACGCCGATCCAGATGCGTTTTGAAATCTTCATGGCAATCAAAGTGTGAGCGGGCGACCGAGGTAAAACGACAGGATTTTCGAGGTGAAGACGGCGTCGTAGAACGCGCGGAGGCGGTCGACGGCGGCGGCATCGCGCCGGGTCCGGGCGTCGGCGTAGGCGAAGGCGTCGAGTGCGCCGGCTTCGAACCGTTTCTCGGCTTGGGCAAAGGCGAGGTCTGCTGCGAGCTGGGCTTCGGTGCGGGCGGTCAGGGTGGCGTCGGCGGCACGGGCGTCGGCGAAGGCAGTTTCGACCTCATTGCGCAGGGTCGTCCGCACCTGTTCGCGGGCGATGGCTGCGGACCGCACATCGACTTCCGCGCGGGCGATGTCGGATTTGCGGGAGAGGTTGTTGAAGATCGGCACGTTGAGGGTGAAGAAGAGGCTCTGTCGGCGGTTGTCCGCGATTTGGTCCAAAAAAGGAACCGGCGCATAGTCCGGATAGACCTCAGCACCCGAATAGACGATGGCGCCTGTGCCTTCTACCACGCCGATGGGAAAGGTCACGACTTCGGCAGTGCCCACGCCTGTTTGCTGGGCACCGGAATAGCCCGTCCCCATGCTGTAGCTGGCGAAGAGCTGGGGCAGTTGCTGTGCACGGGCCACGTCGCGTGCGTAGCCGGCGTCTTCCCACGTGAGGTCCGCGCGGCGGGCTTGGGGAAAGGAGGACAGGGCGTGTGCGACCGCGGCGTCGGCCGAAGCCGGCAAGGCGTCGGGGCTCAGCGATTCTTCGCGGGGGATGGCGAGGGTGAAGTCGCGTGCAGCGTCGGTGTCGAGCTGCAGGAGTTGCACGAGTGCGAGCTCCGCGAGGGCCTGGGCGTTGAGCGCGGCGACTTCGTTCGCTTTGTCCGAGGCGAGGCGTGCGCGCACCTCGGCCAAATCGCCTTCGGCGGCGGCTCCATTCGACACGAGACGGCCGATGCGGTCCACTTGGCGCTGGGTTGCGGCCACATTGAGGGCTGCGAGGCGTACCAGTTCGTGCTGGAAGACCGCGTTCAGGTAGGTGCTGGCGACGGCCAGCGCGATTTCGTTGCGCACTTGGTCGGCGGTGGCCTGTGCGAGGTCGATGCCCAGCCGTGCCCGGCGCAGGTTGAGGTGGTTCTGGAACCCGTTGAACAGGACCACGCCGGTGCTCAGTCCGAAGCTGTTCGACCGGATCCTGGTGGAAGCGAATTGGTTCGTGAACGGGTCGATGGACTGGCCGACGTTGTAGCCATGCGAGGCAGTACCGTTCAGGTTCGGCAGGAAGGCACCCCGCGCAAGAAGCTCACCGGTTTCCGCGCGCTCCGCGGCCAGCAGGGCATCTTGCACCGCGAGGGCATGTTCCATCGCGTGCCCGAGGCACCGCTCCAAATCCCAAACGGACTGTCCATGTGCCCCCACTGAAATCAGCAGGGCAACCGCGAAAACCTGCAGGCGGGCCATGCTCTAAAGGTAATGTGCTTCCGGACTCGGTCCCTATGCCTCCGTGCCTTCTGCGGCGGCCGTAGTACGCTTTCGGTTGCGGTACCACAGAAACCCGAACACGGCGAGCAGGACGTACGGCACTGCCATCAAATACAGGATGCCGGTGTTGAGGCCACGGCCCAGTCCGTTCGCCTCGGCACTGTCCTCGGCCACGGCCTTGCACATGACACATTGGGCCGCAGCTTCTGCGGCAAAGGCGGCGAGCAGCACCACGAGCACGGCGCGGCCCCAGCGGTAAGGCGGTCTCATGCGGGGTAGTACGGCGCAATCATGAAGTACACCACGACGCCGGTGAACGTGACGTAGAGCCAAATCGGCCACGTCCACCGCGCGATGCGCCGGTGCTGTTCCACCTCCATCCGCAACCCGCGGACCCAGGTGAACAGCACGAGCGGCACGATGATGGCCGACAGCAGGATGTGGCTCAGCAGGATGACGAAATACACCGTCCGCACCGCTCCGGTCCCTCCGAACTTCGTGGACTCGGTGGTGGCGTGGAAGGCCACGTAGCTCAGCAGGAACAACACGCTGAGTGCAAGGGCCGTGGTGGTGAGCCGTTTGTGCAGGACGATGCGCTTCGACCGCACCGCAGCGTAGGCGGCGAGCAAGCACACGAAGGCCGTGCCGTTCAGCAGGGCGTTGAGACGGGGCAGCAAGAACAGCCGCTGCTGCGTCTCCGGATCGAGGTCGCCGGGAGCGGGCAACACGTAGAGTAGCGCCACCACCGCCGGAATGGCCGCTGCCACGGTCCAAACAAACCGCCGCATCCCGCGCTCACCCTCCAACCACGTCGGTACAGAACTCATCTTCGGTTGTTTAGTGCTGCGCATCGTCTTCGACGAGCAGCTGTTCGATGTGGGATAACAACTGATCCACCTCTTCTGTTGCAGTGCCGTCGTACACGCCGCGCAATCGGCCTTCGCGGTCCACCAGCACGAAGCTGTCGCTGTGGAAAAAACCGCCCGCCGCGGAGTCGCTCGGCAGCGCGGTCAGGAAGTATCCGCGCTGGGCTTGCTCGTACAGGTCATCGCGCGAACCCGTCAGGAACTTCCAGCGGGCCGTGTCGGCGCCGATTTTTGCCGCGTACGCGGCCAAACGCTCGGGCGTATCCCGCTCCGGATCCACCGTGTGGCTCAAAAACACGACCTCATCGGCTCCGATGCCGCGGGCATCGAGCAAGGCCTGGAGGCGCGCGAGTTGGCTCCCCATGATGGGGCAAATCGTCGGGCACGACGTAAAAAATGCATCCACCACGCGGATCCGGCCGGCCACATCGCGGTGGCTGAATTCGCGGCCGTCCAGGCCGGTGAAGGCGAAGGCCGGCACCGTGTGGCCTTCCGGACCGAGGACGGGCAGGGGAGGAGCTTCCACGGCCTTTTCCCGCGCTTTGCGGGCGGCGTACCGGGCTTCGTCCCGTTCCTTGAGCAGGAGGGCGATGTCCTCGACGGCGTCCCGGATGGCGTTTTCGGAGGCGGCGTGGTAGACGCCCCGGAGGTACCCTTCGCCGTCGACCAGCCACACCGTGGCGACGTTTGCCGAGTCTGCCGGGTCCGGAACGAGCATGAAACTCTCCCGCATGATGCGGCGGACCTCGGCGACCGGGCCGGAGAGGAACTGCCATTTGCCGGGGGCACCGTTGTAGCGCGTCATGCGCGCAGTGAAGCCGGCGAGGACCTCGGGCGTGTCGTGGGCGGGGTTGAGCGAGAAGCAGACCGTGCGCACGTCGGCTTCGTCGCGGTAGCGGAAGTTCGGCCAGAGCAGCTGCTTCGTGAACGAGGCGGCGTGCGGAGCATCCGTGCTGTAGAAGGCCGCAAGCCAAACCTGCCCACGGAGCGAATCCGGCGTAAACGGTTGCCCGTCCTGGTTCGTGAGCAGGAAGTCACCTACGCGTCGGGCCTCTGGAGTGCGCGTGGCCAGGGGGCCTTCCGGACCATAGTACGGCAGCGTATTGAACCGGTGCTCCCCGAAGACGCCGAAGAACACCAAACCTCCCAGCGGGAGGGCGATCAAGAGGCCTCCCAGGACGAGCCATTTGGCAGTCTGGGAGCGTCGGGCGGTGGCCATGGCAGGGGCAGCGTGGGCCCCGGTCAGTGGAAGGTGTTGAAGAGGTCCATATGCCCGAATCCTTCCGTCAGTGCGATGAAGATCAGGTACAGGATGAAGAGCATGTAGGGCCCGATGACCACCCACCGAAGGTTCTTGCGCTCATCACCCAAGTGCATGAAAACGAGCACGATGTACGCGGCTTTCACAAGCGTCAGGGCGATAAACGTCCACTTGATCATCGTCCACGAGAACGCATCCGAGCGCTTGAAGTAAATGCCCATGGCCACCTCGACGGTGGTTAGCGCGGTCAAGATGGCCGTGACCACCCAGACCTTCTTGCGAATTTTTGTCCCTTCTTCTTCGCTGTGGTGGGCGTTCAGGGAATAGCTGTCGTTGACAAGCAAGTCGTCGCGTTCCATAGTCGTCCGGTCAGATGAGGTAGAAGAAGGTGAAGACGAACACCCACACCAGGTCCACGAAGTGCCAGTAGAGTCCCACTTTTTCGACCATTTCGTAGTGCTTGCGCCGTTCGAAGACCCCGTTGTAAGCCATCAAAAAGATGATGATGTTGATCACCACCCCCGAGAACACGTGGAATCCGTGGAATCCCGTGATGAAGAAGAAGAAATCCGCATAGGTCTGCTGCGAGGCGTACTCTGAATCGTGGAGGTTCGCTCCGAAGGAGAAGACCTCGGAACGGTTCTTCCACAACGCAGCGGCATCCGCGCCGTGCACGTGGGTTTCGTTCTCCACGTACTTGTTCACGCGCAACTCGTGCAGTTCTGCTTCGTGGTTGTGTGCACCGGTCTCGATGAACTTGACCGCACCACCGTTTTCCACGAGGCTCACATCGGGATTTCCTTCCACCCAGTGCTCCGCCAGTTCGCCGAAGTGGTGGTCCATGTAGACCCAGTCGCCCTTTGCCAGTTCCATCGGCTGGCCGTCTTCCCCGGTGATGGTCACTGGAGCTGCCAGTTGGAAGCAGCCGCCCCCACCGTGGATGAAGTGGGACCACTCCCATGCCTGCGAACCTAGGAAGAAGAAGCCACCGATGATGGTGAGTCCCATCCACGTGAGGACGCCCTTCCGGTCGTTGCGGTGGCCTGCTTCGACCGCCAGCACCATCGTCACCGAGGAGACGATGAGGATGAAGGTCATGAGCGCCACGTACATCAGCGGGTATTCGCCTTCGAGGCCCGGAAGCGCCCGGAACACTTGTTCACCGATAGGCCAAGCCTCGGTGGTGCCGGCCCGCGCAAAGCCGTATGCGGTGAGCAACCCGCCGAACGTCAATGCGTCCGAAACGAGGAAGTACCACATCATCATTTTGCCGTAGCTGACGCCGAAGGGCGACTGACCGCCGCCCCAGGCGACGTCCGTCGAAATCGCTTTTGCCTGTCCGCCCATGGTGGGAATTTGGGCGCAAACTTATGAAATGAATGCTACACCCGCGGCCCAGCGCCGCACACTCCACCGCTATTGAGAACGATTCTCAATAAGTCAGTGTGCAAGGAAGAGAAAGGCAAAGAGATAGACCCACAACGCTCCCAGCGCGTGCCAGTACACCCCCAGCGCTTTGAGCCGCACCGTATCTCCGGGGTGGATGGTGCCGCGGATGGCGCGGATGAGGTTGATGCTGAGGTAGATGAAGCCGAGAACCAGGTGGACGATGTGCACGAGGATCAGGGCCCAGATGTAGGCTCCGCCCGTGTTGCTGGTCTTGAGCACCTCGCGGGTGATGGGTCGGGCCTTCAGCGAATCGTCCGGCGCGTAGAAGTCGCCGGTGGTGGAATCGTAGACGAGTGGACGGCCGCCCCAGCGGACTTCGTAGTCTTCTCCGTACACGCCCGGACCTTCGAGCATCCGGTCGATGGCATTCCAGCGGTAGGCCTCGAGGCCGGACTCGGTGGTGGTGACCGTCCAGCCCATGCCGTTCGCGCTGAGGGCACGCCAACCGGAGGTTTGGGTCAGCGTGAAGCCGATGCCGAGCGCGAGGGTAGCGACGAGGCCGGCAATGCTGCGCGCGGGTCGGCCGCTGCGCATCTCGCGGGTGGCCCACCACAGGGTCAGGGAGGACAGGAGGATGAGGGCGGTCGAGGTCACGAGCCCTTGCGGGGCGCGGACGTGGACCCAGTACGAACCCATGTTCGACACAATCCATGCGCTGGTAAATCCGGCGAAGAGCATGACGACGGCGAAGACGATGAACGCCATCAGCATGGTTTTGGTGCGGGCACGCACCGCGGGATCGAGGCCTTCGAAAACGTCCATGGTCAGAGTTTATCGAGCACGTAAATAAGTTGAACAACAGGGAGATAGATGAAGCTGGCGAACATCAGCTTGCGGGCATCTGCTACGTCGAGGGACCGATAAAGTCGCCACGCCGGCACCAGAAACATGATCCCCGCTGCCACGGCCACCGCCAAGGCCAGGTTGCCCACCATCGGCGCCCCGTTCGGCAACGCCCACGGCAGGAGGGATGCCGGGATGCAGAACGCCGTGTACGTCAGGATGGTCCACGCCGAACGCTGCGTGCGGCCGCTGGCGAACGGAAGCATCCGGAAGCCGGCCTTCGCGTAGTCGTCGTGCGCCACCCATGCGATGGCCCAAAAATGCGGGAACTGCCACATGAACTGAACAGCAAAGAGCGTCCCGGGTTCAATTCCGAAGTCGCCCGTGGCGGCGACGTAGCCGATCATCGGTGGCAGCGCACCGGGGATGGCACCGACAAAAACGCTCAGCGCCGTGCGCGCCTTGAGCGGTGTGTAGACGAACGCGTAGCTCACCAAGGCCAGCAGCCCGAGCAGGCCGGTCAAGAGGTTGAACGAGAAGAGGCACACGAGGCCGACGGTGCCCGCGATGAGGCTCGCGGCGAGGGCGGCGGCCATGCTGAGGCGGCCGGTGGGCAGCGGGCGGTTCGCCGTCCGGGCCATGAGGCCGTCGGTGCGCCGTTCGTAGATTTGGTTCAGCCCGTTCGAGGCCCCGGTTAGGAGGTAGCCGCCTCCGGCCAAACGCAACAACGTGCTCAGGTCCATCGCATCTTCCGCCATGTACCAGCCGAGCACGGCGCTGACGACCACAAAAAATCCGAGCCGGAGCTTGAAGAGGGTCGCCAAATCGCGCAGCATGGCCCAAAGGTAGCGCCCCCCCGGTCACCACGTGCGGTCGCCCCACACCCGGTCCGTGCGCAGGCCGCATTCGACCACCAAGCCCACTTCTGTGGCCGCGACCGCGCGGACGAAGGCCTCCTGTCCGCCCAGACGGTCCAGCCGCCGCGCCGCGTCGACCGCCCCGATCCACGTCCTGACCCACCGCGCTTCCGGCACGGCGCCGCCGCCGATCCACACGGTCGTGATGCCGTAGTTCGCCGGTCGGTCGATGTAGGTTGCGGCCACGTCTGCACCGATGCGCGGCCCCTCGCCTTGCACCCGGCGCACCGCACTTGCGCGCAGCCGCCACGGCCCCCACCGCCGTTCGCCGACGGCCCGCAGTTCTGCAAAATTTGCCCCGGCCGGATGGCCCAGCGGCGCACCCTGGTGGGCCCATGCGGTGCCCGGGTCGACGTGGCTGAAGGTGTACGGCCGCACCGCGACGCCCTCGAGGAGTACGCCCCCGTCGGGTCCCGACCGCGTTACATGCACCAGAGCGGCCCACTTCGTGCCCCACCAACCGGACCGCGCGCGCACTTCGCGGTAGAGAAACTCGTCCAGCGCCCCTTGTGCATACGCCGTCCACACGCCTTGTTTCCACAGCAGCGACGCGCCGATCAGGGCGTTGTCGGCAGATCCGGCGGCGTATTCCAGAGGCCGAAAGGCGACCACCGGTACAGCGTAGGCCAAGGGGAACCGGAAGCGGTATCCCGTGTCTGCTTCGAGCCATCGGACGGCCCCGAAGAGGGAGCCGGTGAACCCCGCACCGAGGTCCACGTCCACGGAATGTGCGGCGAGCCAGCCGGCCTTCGGGGTCGACGCGTCGGTGGCGGTGCGCGCGATGAGGTGGGTGTACCGCACGCGGTCGCGGCCCAGCGAAGCGCGCAGGTAGGGCAGGGGGTCTGCGGCTCTGTCGAGCCAAACCGACCTCCAGCCCGCTCCCCAGTGGTGCGGATGCACGCCTCCTTCGAGCTGCACCGACGGGCTCAACGTCCACGCCGCACGTCCCACAAACCGCACGGCCTCCAGTCCCGCAGCGCCCTCCCGCCGCATCCACGCGCGGCCCAGCCCGGCCACCCGCCCCGCCTCGGTGCGCGCGGGCGCCACGGCCCCGCCCCACCGCCAAACCTCCGCCGTGCCCGACGCCGTCCACCGCTTTCCCGCCGCTTCCGCACCCACCGCCCCGACTCCACGCCCTCCCATGCCACCGCCGGTGCGAAACGCCGTACTGAGGTCAAAGCCCGCGAACACTTCGGCACGGCGGGTGGAATCGGTGCTGTCGTTGCCGGCATGTGCAGCACTCGCGGCGGCCGCGTGCCAACGAAACCCCGCCACCGGTTGGACGGTCGAGGCCGTGGAGGCGTGCGCAGCGGCGGCGTGTCGATCGAGTGGAAGAAACCAGGTGGAGTCTGCGGGGGTTTGGGCCGCAGCATCCCCGCACACCCACCCGAAACTCAAACTCAAACTCAAACTCAAACTCGTTCTCATCGCTTCATTCCTACCTCCACCCGCCCCTGCGCAAACCGCGTCCGCCGCAGCACCGGGAGGAACAGGGCATACGAACCCAGCAGCAGCACGAGGAAATGTCCTGTCGTTCCGAGGCCGGGCGCGAATCGGGCAAGCGCGATCGGAAGGACGGCGTACAGGGCGGTGAAGGCATAGACGAACACCGCGGCCCCCTGGTGGCCCCAATTCATCAGCAAGAGCCTGTGGTGCAGGTGATTGCGGTCCGGGGCAAAGGGTGAACGTCCGCGGAATGTGCGGAGTCCGAAGACGCGCAGCGTGTCCAGGAGCGGGTAGGCCGTCAAGCCCATGGCCACGAGCGGTGCGGATACGTCCGGCCAGTAGCACGGAAGCGCCGCGGCAGGCGTGTTCACGAGGGTTACCGCGGAGGTATACACCACCATCCCCATCGGCAGGGATCCGCAGTCCCCGAGGAAGATGCGGGCCGGCGCGAAATTGAACACGATGAACCCGGCGAGGGCACCGGCCGTGGTAGCGGCCAGGATGGAGGCAGGCAGGTTCCCGGTTTCTGTGAACCACACCGCAAATCCCATCATCGCAAGGACTCCGTACCCGGCTGCCAGCCCATCGATGCCGTCGATGAGGTTGAAGGCATTCACCACGACGATGTACACGAAGAGCGAGAAAGCGACAGAGGCGGCCTCTGGCAGGGTTTCCAGGCCAAACAACCCACTGAAGGTGGTGATGCGGAACTCCCCGAACACGACGAGCATCGTGCCGACAGCAAGGTGGGCAAGGAGCTTCTTCGACGGCGAAAGCCCCACGATGTCGTCTTTCAAGCCGATGAAAAACAGGACGAGGGCCGCTGCCAGCACCCACAGGTACATCCCCCGTTCCAGGCCCGGTTCTGCAAACAAGGCTAACCCCACGAGCACGGCGAATGCCCAGCCGAAGTACACCGACACCCCACCCACGGTCGGGATGCTCCGGGCGTGCAGTTTGCGAGCATCGCCGGGCTCGTCCACAAGGCGTTTGAGTTGGGCCACGCGGATGAGTGCCGGCATCGTGAAAACCACGAGGCCCAGGGCAATCAGCGAAGAAACAGCAAGGGCGCCCATAGGGGCCAAATTACCTTCAGCCGCCCAGAAAGACGCCGTTGCGTCCCGGAGGTTTTCCACACCGCATCCCCCATTCCGGCCGGTCTACGCCCATCACCGTGCCGATATGCCCCACAGGGATCGCTCCCTGCCCAAACGCACCGGGCAGGCTCGCAGCCTGGGTCCAGGCCACTCCCGCCACCACCTCCCACCGCATCGGACGCCGGAACGTCCAGCCCGCCTCCGCGCCTGCATACCGCATCCACGGGTCGGCGCTGCCCACGGCCTCGATCCGCAGGGCCTCGGTCGGAAACGCCGCGGCATGGCACAGTACGGAAGCCCCATTCCCCGATGCGGGCCGCAGCAAGCCCACGGGAAGGCCGGCATGGGCGAGTCCCTCCCGCGCCGCCCGGTCCAGATGGACCTCGGCGGCGGCGCTCCAGCGCTCCGCGCTGGCGCGCAGGCCGGCCGTGGCGCCCAAGAGCGCCACGCCCCGGCCTGCGCCCGCGGCG
>CAMCYM010000036.1 GCA_945883885.1 Chryseobacterium gleum | reverse complement strand
TGGCCCACGGCTGGCAAGCGGCCTACCCGACCCACGATACGCTGGTGAAGTACGGCAACGGCACGTCGTTTTCAGCCCCCATCCTCGCAGGCTTGGCGGCGTGCCTCATGCAGGCCGTGCCGCAAGCCACGGCGGCTGAGGTCCGGGCGGCGATCATTGCGTCCGCGCATTTGGCCGCCGCGCCGAACGATTCGATGGGATACGGCATTCCGGACTTCCACCGGGCGTGGGCGTTGCTGGAGCGGCAGCCGGCGGCGGCGGGTCCCGGTGCGGTGCGGCTGTTCCCGAATCCCGGCGACGGGCTGGTGCGGTGGACGGCGGGCTGGGCGCCGACGCGGTGGGAGGCCTGGACGGTGACAGGGCAGCGCGTGGCGGAGGGGGCGGCGCCCGTTTGGGGCGGGGCGACCGACGTGGCGGGCGGCTGGATCGACCTCCGCGGCATGGGGCTCGCCGCGGGTGCGTACGTCTTGAAGTTCTCCGGTCCGGACGCATCCGCCACGGCCACCTACCTCCTCTCCCCGGCTCAGTAGCCGTACTTCCCGCGCCAAACCGCGCGCAGCGCCTCGCGGATGCTCCGCTCCCGCGCGTTTTCGCCCGGCACATACCACGCCGTGCCCGCCACCGCCTCCGGCAGGAACTCCTGGCCCGACGCCCCGCCCGGCGCGTCGTGGTCGTACACGTAGCCCGCTCCGTAGCCCAGCCCCTCCATGAGTGCGGTGGGCGCATTCCGCAGATGCAGCGGCACCGCCAAATCCCCGCTGGATCGCACCTCCGCCAGCGCCGCATCGATCGCCCGGTATGCGGTATTGCTCTTCGGCGACGTCGCGAGGTACACCACGCACTCGGCCAGCGGGATGCGGCCCTCCGGCATGCCGATGCGCTCCACCGCCTGCTGTGTCGCGACCGCCAGCGGCAACGCCGTCGGATTCGCGAGTCCGATGTCTTCCGCCGCTGAAATCACCAGCCGCCGGGCAATGAACGAAGGGTCCTCGCCCCCGGCAATGAGCCGGGCGCAGTAGTAGATGGCGGCGTTCGGGTCGCTGCCGCGGATGCTCTTGATCAGGGCGCTGGCGAGGTTGTAGTGGCTCTCGCCGTCGCGGTCGTGCAGGAGTTGGGGGTGGCGCGCAGCCTCAGCCACCCGGGCGTCGGTCACCACCGGGTCGTCGTCCGGGCAGGTGGCCACCGTGATTTCCAGCACATTCAACAACTTGCGCGCGTCGCCGCCGCTGGCGCGGATCAGACCCTCCCATTCGGCCACCTGCGCCCCGCGGGCCTGCAGCTCCGCATCCTCGGCAAGGGCCCGCTCGCCGATGGCGCGCAGGTCCGCCGCGCTGAGCGGCTCGAGAACCACCACGGTGCAGCGGCTCCGGAGTGCCGGGATGACCTCGAAGCCCGGGTTCTCTGTCGTCGCACCGATGAGGGTGACCAGGCCCTGTTCCACCGCGCCAAGCAGGCTGTCCTGCTGCGATTTCGAAAAGCGGTGGATCTCGTCGATGAACAGCACCGCCTTCGAAGCGAACAGGCCGGCCTTGCGCACGCTGTCGATCACCTCGCGCACCTCTTTGACACCGCTGTGGATGGCGCTGAGCTGATGGAACGTGCGGCCGGACTCGCGCGCGAGCAGCCGGGCGAGGGTGGTTTTGCCCACCCCGGGTGGGCCCCAAAGGATCATCGAAGGCAGCGCGCCCTTGGCCAGCGCACGCCGGAGCACCGTTTCCGGGCCGATGGCTTGGGTTTGGCCCACATACCCGTCGAGGGTCAGCGGACGCATGCGTTCCGCGAGCGGCGCGAGGTCGCGTTCCACCGTCATGGCCGCGTGCGAGGATGCAACGGCAGGTCGGCCGGCCGGCGGTGCTTCCACCGCTTGTGGGTCCAAAGCCACTGCTCCGGGAACGCCCGGATGTCCGCCTCGAGCCGCTGGATGCACGCCTCTAAGACGGCGCCTTCCGGCAGCTCCCGCGGCGTGTCGGTGACGAGTTCGTACTCCGTCCGGTACATCCCCCGCGCGGTCTTGCGGATGTGGCCGTAGATGACCGGCATATCGTAGGTCCGCGCGTACTTCTCGAGCCCGTAGTACCACGCCGTTTCCCTGCCGAGAAACTCGGTCCACCACGCCTTGCGGGGGTCGGCGGGACTTTGGTCAAACCCCATCACCACGGCCCACGGCTGCGGGCTCGGGCGGCCTACCTCGCGCTCCATCCACGCCGAGCTCTCCACCGTCGGCACCATCGTCAGCCCCCAACGGCTGCGGCTTTCCTGCATGACGCGGTTCATGAATGGATCGCTCAACCGCTTGTAAATCGCCATGGTACGGTGGGGAACGGCCGCATCCGCCGTCAACGCATACAGCTCCCAGTTGTTGAAGTGTCCGCCGGCGATCAGGACGTGCCTGCCCGCGGCGAAGTAAGGCGCAAACACCTCGCAATGTGCATACTGCATCCGCTCTCGGGCCGCGCGTTCCCCGACGGTAAAGTGCTTGATGCTCTCGACCATGAGGTCTGCCAAATGGCGATACACCCCCCGCTCCATCCGGTCCCACCCTGCTGGCCCCGCCTCAGGAAAGCCCTGTTCAAGCCCGTCCCGCACGACCTTCTTGCGGTAGCCTACCCACCGACCCAGCACGACCGCAAGCACATCGGAGACGCGGTACAGCACCCCGTACGGCAGCCGGCTGAACGGCTTGACCACGAGCACATACAGCCACTTCATGCCCCGGGCCCTGCAGATTCAGAAACCACCGTCAAGCCATCATAAGCCGCGAACACGCCTTCCGGCAGCTCGCGCTCGAGGTCGGCGTGGCACCCCATTTGGTGGCTGAGGTGCGTGAGGTAGGTCGCGCGCGCGCCCACCCGGCGGGCCACGGCCACCGCTTCATCCAAGGTGAAATGGCTCGGATGCGGGTCGCGCCTCAGCGCGTTGATCACCAAAACCTCTGCACCCGCCAGCCGCTCCCACGCCAACGGCTCGAGGGCATTCGCATCCGTGATGTACGCGATTCCGCCCACGCGAAACCCGAACACCGGAAGGTTCAAATGCCGCACCGGGAGCGGCCACCACGGCATGCCCGCCACCTCGAACGGCGCCTCGGTGATTCCGCGCAAATTCAACTTCGGAATTCCGGGATACGGATCTGCATCGAACACATAGGCGTACTCGCGCCGCAGCGCCTGCTGTACGCGGTCCGTTGCGAAGATGTCCACCGGGCCATTTTGGAGGTAGTTGAACGGGCGGACATCGTCGAGGCCGGCCGTGTGGTCTTTGTGTTCGTGCGTGAAGACGATGCCGTCGAGTTGGCGCCAGCCGGCGTGCAGCATTTGGGCCCGGAAGTCCGGGCCCGCATCAATGGCCACCGCAGCCTCCCCGTAGCGAAAGCCCGCAGCCGTGCGCAACCGGACGTCGCGGGCATCCCTCGAGGAGCACACCGCGCACCGGCAGCCGATGACGGGGACACCCTGCGAGGTACCCGTGCCGAAAAAGGTCAACTCGACCCGCATGCCGCGAAAGTACACCCCCGGCCCGGCTTCCCCGCGCAAGGGCTTCGTACCTTCGGCACGTGGAGCAGAACCGCGTTATCCTCACCTCGAAGCAAAAGGCCCTCCGGATCAACTTGACCCCGGAGATCTACGGCACGTTCGCTGAAATCGGGGCCGGCCAGGAGGTCGTCCGGCACTTCTTCCGCGCCGGCGGTGCTTCGGGCACCATTGCAAAGGCCATCTCGGCCTACGACAAGGAGTTTTCCGATGCCATCTACGGCAAGGAAGCCCAGGGGCGGTACGTGTGCGAGAGCCGGCTGCGCAAGATGCTGCAGTACGAGTATGGGCTGATGGAAGAGCGGCTGAGCCGCGACCAGCATGCCACGAAGCACTTCTTCGCATTTGCGAACACGGTCGCGACCATCAATTACCACAAGACGGTGCAGGGCCACGGGTGGTTTGGGCTGCGGTTCCAAACCGCACCCGACCGCGAACCGAGCACCGTCGTGCTCCACGCCCGCCTCCACGAGCAAGACGCGCTCCTGCAGCAGCACACCACGGGCAAGCTCGGCGTCAACCTCATCTACGGCTGCCTTTTTTTCCACAAGCGGCCGAAGGAACTCATCCTGTCCCTCTACGACGAGCTCGAACGCGATCAGGTCGAAATCGACATGATCCAATTCGAAGGCCCGGATTTCGCCGGCGTAGACAACCGCCTGATTTCGCTCCAACTCGTGAAAAACGGCATGACCGACGCGGTCATTTTCTCGCCCGATGGAACGAACCTGCAAGCCGCCGACGTCCTCTACAAGAAGAACATCCTCGCCATCCGCGGCTCCTTCCGGCCGGTGACGAAGGTGAACATCGACATGATCGCAAAGGGCCTCGCCCGCTTCCGACAAGAGGCGCGCGTCGAGGAGCGCAACATCCAGGTGCTGTTCGAAATCACGCTGAACAACCTCTCCGCTGAAGGCGACATCGACGAGCAGGATTTCCTCGACCGCGCCGACATCCTCTGCTCGATCGGCCAAACGGTCATCATCTCGAACTACCAGAAGTACTACAAACTCGTCGAATTCTTCTCCCGCCACTCCACGAAGCGCATGGGCCTCATCATGGGCGCCGGTTCCCTCGCCGAAGTCTTCGACGAGCGCCACTACCGGCACCTCAACGGCGGCATCCTCGAAGCCTTCGGCATCCTCTTCTCCCGCGACCTGAAGATCTACCTCTACCCGTGGAAGGACGAGCAGACCGGGGCGATCATGGACACCACGACACTTCCCATCCACCCCCGCCTCAAGCCGCTCTACGACTACCTCATCCACAACAAGAAGGTGGTGGACCTCGAGGATTACGACCCTGCCCTCCTGAGCATTTTCAGCAAAGACGCGCTCTCGCGCATCAAGGCCGGCGATTCCGGCTGGGAAAACCTGGTTCCAGATTTCGTCGATACAGTCATCAAAGAGAAGTGCCTGTTCGGTTACTGTGGCCTGCCGGCTTCGGCAGACCCCGACCGCGTGGACGACCCGGCTGAAGCTGCGGCGAAAGCCATCGGCGGCAAGTCCTGAACGATTCGGCTCCGTCCTCCCCCGCTGAAACGGAAAACCGCCCGGCGTCCCTCCGAAGAGGGCACCGGGCGGTTTTGCCTTATACGAGTGCCGTCGGCGCTCAGATGGTCTCCGCTTCCGAACGGGTCAGCACTTTCTTCTTGTGGAAGTTGCGCGTCCCTGTACCGGCCGGAATCAAATGGCCTACGATGACGTTTTCCTTCAGGCCGAGCAGGAAGTCCTGCTTGCCTGCGATGGCTGCTTCGTTCAGCACCTTGGTGGTTTCCTGGAAGGAGGCTGCCGAGATGAAGGACTTCGTTTGCAGCGACGCACGCGTGATGCCCTGGAGCAACGGACGGGCCGTGGCGGGGATGGCGTCGCGGCCTACCGCGAGCTTCATGTCCCGGCGGCGGAGCGAGCTGTTTACATCGCGCAGCTTGCGGGCGGTGATCATTTGGCCCGCGCGCAGCTCATCGCTGTCGCCCACCTCAGTGATCACGACCATGCCGTAGATGCGGTCGTTTTCCTCCATGAAATCCACCTTCTCCGCAAATTGCTTCTCGAGGAAGCGCGTATCGCCCGGATCCTCAATGACCACCTTCTTCATCATCTGACGGACAATCACTTCGAAGTGCTTGTCGTTGATTTTCACACCCTGGAGGCGGTACACGTCCTGGATCTCATTCACGATGTACTCCTGCACCGCCGTGGGGCCGAGGATATCGAGGATGTCAATCGGAGTGATTGCACCGTCCGACAAGGGCAAACCTGCTTTGATGAAGTCGTTGTCTTGGACGAGGATGTGCTTCGACAACGGCACGAGATACTTGTACTTGTCCCCCGTCCGCGATTCGACCGTGATCTCGCGGTTGCCCCGCTTGATCTTGCCGTAGCGCACGATGCCGTCCACCTCGGAAACCACTGCCGGGTTCGAGGGATTCCGGGCTTCGAACAACTCCGTCACGCGCGGCAGACCTCCCGTGATGTCCCCCGACTTGCCCGCCATCCGCGGGATCTTGCAGACGATGGCACCGATCTTGACCGCATCCCCGTTGCGCACCGCAAGGTGGGCACCGACCGGAACGGAGTACGTGCGCAACACCTCTCCCTTCTTGTCGACCACTAGCAAGGCGGGGTTCTTCCGCTTGTCCTTTGATTCTGTGATGACAATTTCGCGGAAACCCGTTTGTTCGTCGAGTTCTTCGCGGTAGGTAACCCCTTCTTCGATGGCATCGAACTTGATGGTACCCGCGTCTTCGCTGATGATAACGTTGTTGTACGGGTCCCACGAGCAGATGGAATCGCCCTTGAGGATTTTTTGGCCCGAGAACTTCTGGAGCACCGATCCGTACGGCAACACCGTCGTCGACAAGGCCACGCCGGTCTCCGGATCGAGCACCTTGAATTCTGCCGATCGCGAAACCACGACGATTTCCTTCTCGCCATCTTGGTTCACACGCGTGACTTCACGCAGGTCGTCGATTTCGACAAGCCCGTCGAATTTCACGCGGATTTCGTTCTCGTCGGAGATCTTCGATGCCGTACCACCCACGTGGAACGTACGCAACGTCAGCTGAGTACCTGGTTCTCCGATGGACTGGGCAGCGATGACACCCACCGCTTCGCCCACTTGGACCATGCGTGCCGTGGCCAAATTCCGACCGTAGCATTTCGCACACACGCCTTGCGGAGACTCGCAGGTCAGTACCGAGCGTACCTCCACTTCGTCCACCCCTGCTTCTTCCACCTTGATGGCCAGCAGCGGCGCAATCTCCTCCCCTTCCGGAACGATGACCTCACCCGTAAGCGGATGCACGATGTCGTTGACTGTGACCCGGCCTTCGATCCGATCGCCGATGCCTTCCACGATTTCGTCGTTCTGGCGCAGCGGTGTCGCGATGACCCCACGCAGCGACAAACAATCTTCCTCCGTGATGATCACGTCCTGCGCCACGTCGACCAAACGACGGGTCAAGTAACCGGCGTCGGCCGTCTTCAGTGCCGTATCCGCAAGACCTTTCCGCGCACCGTGCGTCGAGATGAAGTACTCGAGGATGGAAAGTCCTTCTTTGAAGTTCGAAAGGATCGGGTTCTCGATGATGTCCTGACCGCCCGAAGCCGAAGACTTCTGCGGCTTCGCCATCAAGCCCCGCATCCCGGACAGCTGACGGATCTGTTCCTTCGAACCCCGCGCCCCACTGTGCATCATCATGTAAATCGAGTTGAATCCTTGTTTGTCGGATTCAATGCGGTCCATGAGGATGTTCGTCAGACGGGAATTCGTGTGCGTCCAGATGTCAATGATTTGGTTGTACCGCTCATTGTTCGTGATGAGACCCATGTTGTAGTTCTCCATCACTTCAGCCACCTGGGCCGTGGCTTCAGCAACCAACTTGTCCTTCTCAGGCGGGATGATGACATCGTTCAAATTGAACGACAGACCTCCCTTGAAGGCCATGTAGAAGCCGAGGTTCTTGATGTCATCGAGGAACTGTGCCGTCCGCGGAACATTCGTGGTGTTCAACACGTGCGAGATGATCCCGCGCAGCGACTTCTTCGTGAGCAACTCGTTGATGTAGCCGGCTTCCCGCGGTACGCACTCGTTGAAGAGCACCCGGCCGCAGGTCGTTTCAATCAGCGAGGTGTTCCCCTCGATGTCGGCGAACCGCATCTTGATGGTCGCGTGCAGATCGAGGCGGCCTTCTTGGTAGGCAATCCGCACTTCTTCAGGCGAATAACACACCATGCCTTCCCCCTTCACGGGCACCTCCGGCGTCGACTTCCGCACTTTCGTGATGTAGTACAGCCCGAGGACCATGTCCTGCGACGGGACCGCAATGGGAGCGCCGTTCGCGGGATTCAGGATGTTGTGCGACGCGAGCATCAGCAGCTGCGCCTCGAGGATGGCCGCGCTTCCGAGCGGAAGGTGGACGGCCATTTGGTCCCCGTCAAAGTCGGCGTTGAAGGCCGTACAGGACAGCGGATGCAACTGAATGGCCTTGCCCTCGATGAGCTTCGGCTGGAAGGCTTGGATGCCCAAACGGTGCAGCGTCGGAGCCCGGTTCAACAGGACCGGGTGCCCCTTCATCACGTTCTCCAGGATGTCCCAAACCACCGGATCCTTCGTGTCGACGATCTTCTTCGCGCTCTTCACCGTCTTGACGATGCCGCGCTCGATGAGCTTCCGGATGATGAACGGCTTGTACAGCTCTGCCGCCATGTTCTTCGGCAGGCCGCATTCGTGCAACTTCAAGTCAGGTCCTACGACGATGACCGAACGTGCAGAATAGTCCACCCGCTTGCCGAGCAAGTTCTGGCGGAACCGGCCCTGCTTGCCTTTCAAGCTGTCCGACAACGACTTGAGCGGACGGTTGCTCTCGGTTTTCACCGCACTTGCCTTCCGGCTGTTGTCGAACAAGCTGTCCACAGCTTCCTGCAGCATCCGCTTCTCGTTGCGCAGAATCACCTCCGGAGCTTTGATTTCGACCAAACGCTTGAGGCGGTTGTTCCGAATGATGACCCGGCGGTACAAATCGTTCAAGTCGGATGTAGCAAAGCGGCCTCCATCCAAGGGAACCAGCGGACGCAGCTCCGGCGGAATCACCGGGACGACCTTCACCACCATCCATTCCGGCTTGTTCGTGATCCGCCCCTTCGATTCCCGGAACGCCTCCACCACTTGCAACCGCTTCAGAGCTTCGGTCTTCCGCTGCTGCGACGTTTCGATGTTCGCGCGGTTGCGCAAATCGTAGGACAACTCGTCCAAATCCAAATTCGCCAACAAGTCGTACAGCGCCTCCGCACCCATCTTCGCGATGAACTTGTTCGGGTCGCGGTCGTCCAGGTACTGGTTCTCCTTCGGCAACGTGTCCAGCACGTCGAGGAATTCCTCCTCCGTCAGGAAGTCGTAGATCTCCAGCGCGTTGCCCGTCGGGCCTTTCGCGATACCGGGCTGGATGACCACGTAGCGCTCGTAGTAGATGATTTGGTCAAGCCGCTTCGACGGCATGCCCAGCAAGTAGCCGATCTTGTTCGGAAGGCTCTTGAAGTACCAAATGTGCGCCACCGGCACCACGAGTTGGATGTGACCCATCCGCTCGCGGCGCACCTTCTTCTCGGTCACCTCCACACCGCACCGGTCGCAGATGATGCCCTTGTAACGGATGCGCTTGTACTTGCCGCAATGGCACTCGAAATCCTTGACAGGTCCGAAGATGCGTTCGCAGAACAGACCATCGCGCTCCGGCTTGTAGGTCCGGTAGTTGATGGTCTCCGGCTTCAGCACCTCACCGAACGAATCGCTCAGAATTTCCTCAGGAGACGCCAGCGAAATCGTAATGGTATTGAACTCGCTGGAGAGCTGCTTGGGGGTTTTATTTGCTTGCATGGCTCGCTATCGGTGAATCAATCAAGTGAAATGGTAAGACCCAATCCACGGAGTTCGTGGAGCAACACATTGAACGACTCGGGAATGCCCGGCGTCGGCATGACATCGCCTTTGACGATGGCCTCGTAGGCCTTCGCGCGGCCCATCACGTCGTCGGACTTCACCGTCAAAATCTCCTGGAGGATGTTTGCCGCCCCGAACGCTTCGAGCGCCCACACCTCCATCTCTCCGAAACGCTGGCCCCCGAATTGCGCCTTACCACCCAGCGGCTGCTGTGTGATGAGCGAGTACGGTCCGATCGAACGGGCGTGCATTTTGTCATCGACCATGTGGCTCAGCTTGATCATGTAGATTACACCCACCGTCGCCGGCTGGTCAAATCGCTCACCGGTTCCTCCATCGTGCAGGTAGGTTACTCCGCACTCCGGCACACCGGCCTCATTCGTAATCGCGGTGATTTCTTCCAACGAAGCACCGTCGAAAATCGGCGTTGCATACGTACGACCGAGCTTCTGCCCAGCCCAGCCCAGAACCGTTTCGTAGATCTGGCCCAAATTCATACGAGAAGGCACCCCGAGCGGGTTCAACACGATGTCCACCGGAGTTCCGTCCTCCAGGAACGGCATGTCTTCCTGGCGAACAATCTTCGCCACGATGCCCTTGTTCCCGTGACGTCCGGCCATCTTGTCGCCCACTTTCAGCTTGCGCTTCTTCGCGACGTACACCTTCGCCAACTTCACGATGCCAGTCGGCAGCTCGTCCCCCACCGTCACTTGGAACTTCTTGCGCTTGTAGGCCCCGAGCAAGTCGTTGTACTTCAAGTGGTAGTTGTGGATCAACCGCGCCACGAGGTCGTTGTTCTCGTCGTCTCGCAACCAGTTGTCCGGATTCACCGTGAGGTAATCGAGGCTCTGGAGGATACGCTGCGTGAACTTGACGCCTTTCTTGACCTGTTCTTCC
>CAMCYM010000035.1 GCA_945883885.1 Chryseobacterium gleum | reverse complement strand
GATTGACCTGACGAATGTGTGTTGGGAGAGCTGTGCAACGTGTGCAGACCCCAACTCCGTGCCGGTGGCAGTGACTTTCGCTGTGGACATGGCAGGATTCGGTCCGGTCTCTGGCTATGTGAATGTGAGCGGGACGTTCAACGGCTGGTGCGGTGATTGCTGGCAAATGGCAGACGGAGACGGCGATGGCGTGTACACCTTGAGCACGACACTTCTTCCGGGTACATATGAGTACAAGTTCACCCAGAACAACTGGGCGCAGCAAGAGGAATTCACGCCCGGTGCATCCTGCACCTCTACCATTGGGGGGTACACGAACCGAACGCTTACGGTCACTCCGACAGGCACGTCGATTCCGGAAGTGTGCTGGAACAGCTGCTCTGCATGTCCGTCCGGGGTGGTCGGTTGCATGGATGCAGCGGCTCAGAACTACAATGCGGACGCTACCATTGCGAGCGGCAACTGCCAGTACCTCGTGACTTTCCGTGTGGACATGGCGAATGCTACGGTGGCTCCGGCGGGAGTGTACCTCGCGGGTGGATTCCAGGGATGGACGGCAAATGCAACTCCGATGAGCTACCAGGGCTACGGTGTCTACGGAATCACCATTGCGCTTACGGAAGGAGTGCAGGAGTTCAAGTACATCAACGGCGGTGAGTGGGGTGGTGACGAGAATTTCGGTGGAGCGGCCTGTGCTTCAGCGTACGGCAACCGCACGGTCATCGTCGGCGCAAACACCACGCTGGATGTGGTTTGCTTCAATTCTTGCGCCGCTTGTGGCGGTTGCACGGATCCGTTCAGCTTGGAGTTCAATCCGTTCGCATCCGAGGACGATGGCTCATGCGCCACGGCCGTAGTGTTCGGCTGCACCTATGCAGATGCTTCAAACTACGACGACGCGGCGAACATGGAAGACGGTTCCTGCACGTTCGATTTGGGCAACACCTGCCCGGGCGATCTGAACGAGGACGGAGTCGTCGGCACGCCGGACTTGCTGGTGTTCTTGGCTGCTTTCGGCACCGACTGCGACTAAGACTTCAACCCGAATGAGTGCAACGCCTCCCCGGTTTCCGGGGGGGCGTTGTGCGTTAGAGGCGTTGGATGAACTCTTGCAGGTTCGCTCCTTTGTCCAGGTCGAGGCGTTTGCGAAGCCGAAAGCGGCTGATTTCGACTGCGCGGACCGATACGAACATCAGTGCTGCGATTTCCTTGGATGAGAGGTTCATGCGGATGTAGGCGCACAGCCGCAGGTCGTTCTTTGTCAGGTGGGGAAAGCGCTCGCGGAGCCGCGATTGAAAGTCCACATGGACGCGGTCGAACTGTTGCGAGAATTGCTCCCAGCCGGCGTCAAACCGTTCATCTTGTTGGATGACGTGGATGAGTTCTTGGATGCTCTTTTGCTGTACACGGGTGGCTTCTCCGCGCAATGCAAGGAGTCCCTTGCGGACCGTGGCGAGCGCTTCGCCTTTTTCCATCAGGTGCAGGGTGGCGGAGGCGAGCTCTTGGTTGCGGAGTTCGAGCTCTGTCTGCGCGCGTTCTTCGCGCTCTCGAACCAGGTCGGCCTGTGCTTCAGCAAGGGCGTGTACGTTATTCAGTCGTTCCCTGCGGCGGACGGCATAGAGCACCGCATAGCCTGCGCCGAGCGCCAATGCAGCAAAGGCAAGTCGCGCGGCGACCGTTCCGTACCATGCGGGGGGCACGTCGACGGTCATGGTGGTGGGCGGACCTGCGAATGCTGGGCTGAGCAGCGCGCGGTACTCCAGCCGGTGCGTGCCTTTGCTGAGTCCAGGCAGTGTGATGGAGGGGTTCGTGGCGGGTTCGGACCAAGAGTCGGACACGTCCGGAAGCCGCCATTGGTAAAGCGCCTGCCCGAGCCAGCGGTTGCCCTCGGTGCCGAGGGACAGTTCAAGGGCATGGATTCCCGGCTGCAGCGCAATCGATCCGGCCCGCAAGTCCCGCCGCGCTGCGCTGGGCGCATTCAGGTGGGTCACCCGGTGCACCACCGCACGCGGTGCGTCCTCCGGAGCCAGCATCTTCTGTGGGTCGATCACGAGAAAGCCGGAGGCAGTGGGGATGCAGACATTTCCGTTCGGCATGAACTCGATGGATTCAAAACTGGCAATGGGAACTGCGCCTGTCAGCGGCAGGTGGCGGATCCGGGTGCCCGGTCGGATGCCGCGGGTGACGGGTTGGATGCACCCCAAATGGCCCGGCGTGAAGTACCAAACCGTTCCATCGGTAGACCGCGCGAGGTGCCGGAAGGGGGCGTCCGCTGCCAGGCCATCGGCGAACTCCTGTTCTGGAACAACGAGGCCGCGGTCCCCTTCCCAGCGCAGCAGTCCGCGGTCGGCGGTGAAGAGGATTTGGCCCTCTAAAGCATGCACCCTCAATCCCAGCGTATCCGCAAAACCGGCGGCGCGGCCGATGCTCTGTACCTGTTCGATGGCAGTCGATTGTGGATCGAGCGCAATGCGCCAAACCCCCTTGTACGGGTGACTGACCCACACATGTTCAGCATCTTCCACCGCCACGAAGCGCGCACTTTCGGCGAATCCCTTCAGCTCCCCGGCCACGGTCCACGCACCGTTTTGCTCGTTGAGGGCTACCAAGCCCTCGTAGGTGCCGGCCACATAGCTGTTGCTTCCAGGAAGTTGCCAAACCCCCCACACCCCCGTGCCCGTGTAGATCGGTTTTACGTCGAGGCCGGTGACTTCAAACAGCCCGCTGTGGTGGCCCAGCAACACGGATTGAGCGGTCCGCGCAATGGACCACGCTTGACCCGATTTCACCAGCGTTCGGGTGCCGTCCGCAGACCAAGCTTCGAGACCTTGGGACGTCGCAAAGTACCGGAAATCATCGGCATGGAGGGAGCCGTAACCGGCGACACTGCGCCCTTCGAGCTTGAATGGGTTGCGCGCGGGGTCGGCCCAAGCGAGAAGATCCAAACCGCCTTCGAGCCCGGCCCAAAGATTGCCTGAGGCATCGGTGGTGAGGCACAGCACGGTCTCGCGCGAAAGCCCCTGCGCCTTGGCGATGCGGCCGTCCAGGCGGGTGAAATCCGTGGTCAGCAAAATGCCCCCATCGGAGGTTCCGATGTGCCAGCCGGATTCTCCTCGCGCGATGCAATTCGTGCGGAATCGCTTGAGTGCGGCATCCACGGCTCCGGGGATAGGGGACCAAACCGAAGCCCCCGATTTGCACACAAACACCCCGTGCGCGTGGGTGAGCAGTACCGTGGATCCGTCTTTCCGCGGGATCAACGCCTCTGCCCGAACGCCTGCCGGAAGGACCGGCCCCTCTGCGGAACCATCGAGGCGCTTGAGCCTTCCGCCGGTAGCATATGCCCAGGATTCACCCGCCGGAAGCAGGTTGTCAATTTTTCCGCGGGCAAGGGTCTGGAATTCACCTTGGCCTGAGCATGAAGCCACGAAGGTGCTGCCAGACAACAAGACGGTGTCGCCGTGTTTCACCGTGCGCCAAACATCCTCGAAAGGCCCCACAGTTGCTCGAAGGCGGTCCGATAGGTCCACGAATTGGTAGGGTCCGGCCACGATGTGGCTGCGTGCAAAGTACCCGAAGGCCCCTTGGCCTCCGACGTAAATGCGAGCTCCGAGCCACTCGACCGAACGGACACTCGTGCCATTCGGGAGGGGCAGCACGCTCCAATCGGCGCCATCGTGCAGCAGCAAACCCGCCGTGTTTGCCACGGCCACAGCCCCGTCTTGTCCGATGGACACGTCTGCGTGTTGCAGCCCACCGCCGGTCACACCGGGGGGGAAGGCGACCATCGGTGGCAGACCGGGAAGCGACGCCGCGCCTGCACCCAATGAAACACAGAGGAAGAAGAGGAGAAGAGCGGGATTGTGCACGATGAGCAAGGATACGAAGCATCTAAGTGTTTGGTTGCCTGAATGTAGAGTTTCCGGGTGTGAAAGTGATGTAGGGTAGATTCTCAAGGTGTGTAGGGCGTACATTGCAGCCATGATGAACCGCATTCTGCTGGGCACGTTTGCTGCCCTCGCCGCAAGCACGGCCGTTCAGGCGCAAATCGTGCTCGACAACCACGACGACGTGCGCCACGTGAGCTACGGGGACCACATTCCTTTCCTGGATCAGCTCGGCAACGGTTCCGGAGGCACGGTTTGGCCCGGATGGCATGGAACGCTCGTCGAGTATGTTCCGAACCCGTACCCCGATGCAGTAAACGGATCCGCGCAGTGCATGAGCTACATGCGCAATCCGTCAGAGACCTACGACGTCATCATCATCCGCACGGCCGGGCTCGCAGATGTGAGTTCGTTCGTGGCGGGAACCGCTTCCTTTCAGCTGGATGTCTTCAGCCCGGTTCCGGGAGTGGGCGTCGAAATCACGCTGGAAGACGCAGAAACAGCAGCGCCCACGAACTATCCCATCGGACGCCACAGCAACTACCGCGCGGTGACCACGACTGGAGGACAGTGGGAGACACTCACCTTTGAGTTTCAGAGCCAGCCGGATGCCTCCATCGGCATGGACGATGTGGACAACATTGTCATCCTGATGAATCCCGGCGTGAACATCAGCGAGCAGTACTACCTCGACAACCTGCGCGGGCCGGAACTCGATGTCTACGATTGCGAAAACCAACCGGGCACCGATGTGGATGTGGTCGCGGATTTCGATTGCCACCACGGCCTCGAGCGCATCTATTCGGATGGGCGGTTGTTCTTGTTCCCGAACCCCGCTCCTTCGGCCGACAATGCGTCGGCCAAATGCCTCGAGTACACCCGCAACGGCGCGTTGACAGACGACGTTTGGGTCGGTCGTTTTGCCGGCGGTCCGCGCTTCCCGGAGACAACGATGACCCTGCGTACGATGGATCCGGATGCGCCCAGTACGTTCTTGATTTCACTGCAAGACAGCCAGGGGAATGAACTCCTTTTGGTCGAAGGCAGCACCACCCTCGCGGGTTCTTGGGAAAACCATACGTTCGATGTTTCAAGCCTTGCAGGTGTGCCGGTGCATCGGTTTGTCTTCTTGCACCGTCCGGGAGTTCCTGCGCCTGCCACCATTTATGTGGACGACTGGACCATCGATGTGAGTGTAGGCATCGATGAAATGCAGGCCGCAGCGCTGACGGCTTATCCGAATCCGGTGGATGCGGGGATGGTGCGTGTGGCCGGTATCGGGGTGGGGCAGGTGAGCGTCTTCGCGGCCGACGGTCGGATGGTGTGGTCCGGCGCATCGGTGGCTGCGGACCTTGAACTTCCGGTGATGGGGTGGGAAGCAGGAGTTTACCACGTCGTGACGGCCAGTGGACGGAGCACGCGGTTCGTGGTCCGATGAAGTGGTCGGCGCTCCTCGCGGTGTTAGCCGCGACCACAGGGGCGCCTGTGGCGGCGGAAGGGGATTCGCTCGCGGCACCGACGTATGCACTTGACCGCCTGGGTCCTGGGTGGAGTTTGACCGGGTATTACCGGATGTTTGCGCTGGACCGGCGGCTGGAGGAGCCGTTTAAGGTGCTGGCAGAGAATGCGTTTGCGAATACCCCGCCCCACGTGATGGGGGTGGGGGACATCTACCGGGATCCGCCTCTGCTGTTGTTGCAGACGGCGATGCGTCCCGGGGGCGGGGCAAGTTTGGCCATGGACCTGGCCCTCTACAGCCACTTTACAGGGTCGAACGGTCAGGTTCCGTTCAACTTGAACCTCGGGGTCAACTTGTATGGCACGGTGCCGCTTCGTGCATTCACCTTGGGGGTGCAGGCAGGAGGCATCCACTGGACGGAGCTCAGTGGCATGACATTCAGTGCATTTCCGGGCTACGAGCGCTACAGCTTGTTCGAACGTTGGCCCTGGGAAGGTGCCACGACGAGCGTGGAGCGGGCGACGACGTTTTTCGAGACGGGCACCATCAACCGGGACGTGCGCTGGGCGCGCCAAGCTTTCAAAGGGGCCGTAGTCGACATCACCCGACTGCCCGCCGGGTTAGAGGGCCGCGTACTATGGGGCAAAACGCCGGCTACGGCGGTGTTCGGAGACCCGACCGAGCGGTATACAGCCGGGGGGCGGTTGCGGTGGAAACCGCGCGCCGCGGGGATGGTCGGAGTGAATTCCATCGTACACGACTTCGGTCCAGATGCAGAAGGTCTTCCGACCCGGTTGGTGCTCTCCACGCTGGACGGAAGTTGGTCGCATGAGGTGTGGTCCGGTGCCGCGGAAGCAGGCAAGGGGTCGGGGCCGGATGGGGAGGGCTGGGCGTTGCGCAGCAGCGTCAAACGCGCGGGAAAGTATGTTCCCTGGGAAGTGGATGTATACCGGATTGATCCGGAGTTCATCAATCCCTTCGCGAATTTTGCCAGTCCGGGAGTTGCAGCACCGGGCACGGATGCGGCTGCGGTGGCCGGCGGGGGCGCGACGGGGTTTGGAGGGAGTTTGCAGGACGTAGGGCATGCGGCTTCGAACCGGTGGGGATTGCAGGCGAATGCGTGGCTTCGTCCTGCGAAGGTGCTCCGGTTCAATGTGGGCTGGAGTTCGTCCAGAGAGTTGGAGATCTTGACGAACCGCATTGCGGTGGGCCACAAGATCAATGGCTTGCCCATGAGCCGCTTTGTCGCATTTGCTTCATCGGTAGGTCCCTACCGCCGTTGGAATTCGTTCTACCGGGGCGTTTCCGAGGATCTCTTCATCACAGATGTGGATGGAGAGACGGGATTGCCTCGCACGCAGACCGGCTTTTCGACCTTGCAACTGCATGCTACGGCGCGCTTTGCGGAAAAAACGGACCACCCGATCGTCTTGAACGGTGTGGCGACGTGGGCGGCCGCCGCGGATCGCCGCATTTGGTTGCCCGGACGCGGGGGGGACTATTATGTCAGTGCGGCCTATGTCGAGGTGGACGCCTTTGTGCGGTTGACCCGTGCCATCGATGCGTCGTTCACCCTCGGGCGCGAGCGCATCGAAGGCGGAGACGCGACAGCGAACCTGCTGTATCTGAAGCCTTCAGGAGAAACGGCCGGAGTCCGTGTGGAACCCGGAACGCCGTTCGCGGCGACCGGACTCGCGGGTTCGGCTTTGCCAGGCGCGAGTTGGGCAGGTGGGGCTTTTGCGGCAGAGGGCCCGGTGCTGCAGCGGTCGACGCATCTGGGGGTGGGACTCGATCTCAAGGTTTCGGCAACGTCTGGGCTGTACCTGCGGCACCGGCGGTTTGCCCAAACCGACGACCACTTCACTGCGGACCGGATCCGGGGAACCGAAACGACCGTTGAATTCAAATTCTTTTTCTGATGGCGCGAGCAAGCATGAGGAATGCCCGGTGGATGGCGGTGTGCGCATGCGGAATTGCAGCCTGCGCTGCAGGCCAAACCCAAGTTCCGAAGGTGAGCTTCACCGGGGCGGGTCGTTTTTTGCTGCAGCACGATGCGCTCGGGGGGAGCCTCGCCGAGGGCGATACGGTGACACCGGGTCGGGTCATGAGCGGAGCTGCGGTGTTTGACTTCGGCGTGATTGCCCGGCCGGACGCCTCGACGGAAGTGGTAGCGGTGACGCGGGTGACGAGCAGCTTGGATGGGTTTTGGGGCCAAGGGGTGGGTTTCGGGGTGCGAGAACTCTATGCACGGGGCTTGATCCGCGGCGTGGTCCGGTACCGCATGGGCGACCTGGACCTTCGCCTGACCCCGATGACGCTGGCAAACGACAACGTGGACCTCGGGGGCGGACATCCGGAGATGGTGCGCGTGTGGTCGGACTGGATCGATTACGATCGCTTCTACCGCGGAGGCATGTGGCGGCAGCAGGGCATCGATGCGGATGCGGTGCTGGCGGTGCGTCCGTTCGACGAGGTCGCCGTGCGCGGCATCCTTGCGAAGAACCGCGGCACGGACTATTTCTTCACACCCGACCGGTTGCTCGGAGCTTGGGAGGCCGTGGGCACCCGGGACAGCCTGCGCATCGGATACCGCGGGGTGTCGCTGTTCGATGTGGCGAGTACGGCGCAGTTCTCCGAAGCGGCTGGGACCACCACCGTGCACACGTTGGACGGGAAAGGGCCGCTGGCAGGGGGATGGTCGTGGAGTGCAGAGGCGGGTGTTTCGAGGAGGTCGTACGAGGGGATCTCTGGCGCGCCGGAGCCCGAGCTGGCCGAAGTAGGCGAACTGTGGACGCGGCGACGGGGAGGAGCGGGGAGTTGGGGGTTCGGAGTGCGCCACGTCGCGTCGGGCTTCAGAAGTCCCGGTGCGCAGAGCCGCAGAACCGACTTCGGGGCCTCGGCTGCGGTTTGGCCATTCGTCACAAACCGCGAAGTGGTCCGGATGCTCACTCCTGCAGACCTGCTCCAAGATCCCGGCGTGTACCGCGCGGCCATCGCCCCGGGTCTGCAGAGCTATTCGCCGATTTACCAGGCAGTTGCTCCATACGGCGCGGCTACCCCGAACCGCCAAACCCTCACCACGACCTACTCCCGCGGGACCGTCACCGTCGAAGCGGCGCTGGCCCGCGAAGCAGTGGGGGAAGGCATCGCAGAACGGCGGCGCATGGCCTCCCTCCAAGCCACGGGCAGCCATACCGTTCCCGCGTCGGGCAAGCCGCTGCGCATCGACGGTCTCCTCCGCGCCGAACGGACGGCCCGGCCCGGCCTGTCCGACCTCGGCCCTGGCTTCGACGGCATCGGCGAAGTGGATTGGGCGTGCGGCCGCGCCGAGCTCGGCTTGCAGTGGGAACCGGAGCCCGACGCGGCCCTCCACGCGGCGGTGCTGGCCGTCGCGGCGCGCGGCACGGACTACCTCGCCGAGCGCGACGTGTACGACCGCATCGTCGACTTCCGCCGGTTCGAAACGACCTACACCGCCTGGCTCGCAACGGCCGGCGCGATGTACCGCTTCACGCCGTCCTCCCGGCTGAATGTCCAGTACCGGATGCAGTGGGTCGACGACGCGGAAGCGCCGGGTACCTTCGCATGGAGCCAGTGGTCCTTCCTCTATACCTTGTACTTCTAACGGACGCACAATGAGTTTCTTGACCAAATTCACCTACGCCGCCGCAGTAGCATCTGCAGTGGCAGGTGTGTTCGGCTGCGCGAAGCCTGACATCGAAGGCCCCGAGCTCCAGGACCTCTACGGGCCATTCGAGGTGCTGGAAGGACTTGCGGCGGACCGTACGTCGGTGGATTTCTCTGCCGGTGAGCGGGTAGGCTTTTCCGCGAAGCTGTCCATCCGCACGGATTGGCGCTTGGAAATCATCGGCCTCGAATCCGGTGCGCGCAAGGTCATCGAAGGCCGCGAGCGCGACATCAATGCAGCCGTAGCGGAGTGGGACGGGACCATCACCTTCGCGCCCCTCTTCGGCGCCGAACCGTGCGCCACGCGGTTGACCTTCTTGGACTACCCCGACACGCTGTGGGGCGATACGGTGGAGGTGCTGGGGGTGCGCGAGGCCCCCGAAGTGGCGCTCGTGCTGAGCGACTTTGAGAATGCCGCGCAGCCCGTTTCAGCGTTTACCGAGCCGGTGAGCACGAACCTGCGGGCCACGGGCACCTACTACCAAAACCTCTTCACCAGCCCGCCGACGTTTGCGACGGTGGAACCGGCGCAGGGTGCTGGGTTTTGGGTGATGTCGGCGAACCACACTCCGGCGAACATCTTCATATGCGGGGCGGCCATCGATGCGGGATCTGCCACAACGGGTTCTGCCGCGTACCTGGATTTGGGCACCCTCAACCCGGAACACGTGTACTTCAACGCCCTGGTGTACGGCTTCGGCGACGGCAACAGCCGGCTGCAAGTGGGGCTCAAGGAAGACGACAACCTCGACGGCACGTACGACCGGTTCACCGAAGGCGCGTACAATGCAGAAGTGCCCATCGACTGGGTCGGTTGGAAGGTCGTGAGCATCCGGGCCGATGCGTTCTTGCGCAGCACCATCGGCGGCTATGGCAACAACGATGCCACCGGTCGGCAGGACCTGGACCGCATCCTCCAAGTGGAGTTTCTGCTGCTCGCAAAGGAGCAAACGACTGGCTTCGTCGGCCACGGACTGGACTTCTTGAACTTCACGGTCTACGCGCCATGGCAGCCCTGAGGGGAATGCGGGGCTATGCGTGTGCGGGGCTGGCGGTGCTGGCCGCGGGCTGCGGGATGACGCTTCAGCCGCTCACGCTCGAAGACGTACGGACGCCTTACAAGGTCTCAACAAGCCTGGCAGCGCCGCTGCGTACAATGCCCGTCTACACGGACGGCACGACCGACGCGTGGGGACTGGAGAAGAGCACGTGCAAGCATCTGCGCGAAGTCCGAGAACCGGCGTCGGAAGGTGCGGCTGCATTGCGCCTGGAATGGGATGCGGCGGCCTGCACGTGGACGGGCATGGGCATCGGTTGGAATGCGTGGTTGCCGAAGGACTTGACCCC
>CAMCYM010000034.1 GCA_945883885.1 Chryseobacterium gleum | reverse complement strand
GTCCTTTTGCTTCGAAGGGTGATGGCCCCGACCGGCTTGCGCTTGCTACCGCGTTCCCGCTGGTTGCGCCGGGCACTGCGGCGGAAGCGGTTCGCCTGGCAGCTGCAGGCTGCGCGGCGGTTCATGCCGCGGTGGGCCATCCTCGCATTCGACCTCGGACTGGCAGGTGGCGGGTTGTTTTTCGCGGCCCTGTTGCGGTTCGAGTTTGCGGTACCGGCTTCAGAGGTCCGGGTACTTGGGACATTTCTGCCCCTCTTTCTGGGCGTCCGGCTCGCGGCCATGGCCTTGTTCCGAACGGCCGCAGGCGTAATCCGCCATTCCGGTGCCTACGATGCCCGCCGCCTGCTCGCTGCAACCGGCTCTGGAACTGCTGTTTTTGCCGCCGCGAACTGGGCCCACGCGGCATGGGTCGATGGCACCTACCTCGTGCCGTTTTCCATTGCACTTCTGGAGGGCATTCTGACGGCTGCAGCACTGCTTTCCAGCAGATTCGTGGTGAAGTGGCTGTACCATGCCTCGCGTTCGGCTCCCTCGGAAGTCGTGCGGGTGGTCATCTTCGGTGCCGGAGATGCGGGCCTGATTGCAAAGCGCGCGCTGGAACGGGAACCGGGGGCTGCCGGAATGCGCGTGGTGGCTTTCCTCGACGATGACCGGCGCAAGGCCGGCAAACTTCTTGACGGAGTAGAGATTGTAGACGCGAGCGAGGCAGGCGACCTCTTTGATGCGGGCCACGTAGACCGCATGATCCTGGCCGTGCAGCAGCTCGATCCGGAACGGCGGCGGCAGGTGGTGGATGTGGCCCTTGCACACGGGGTACGGCCGCTCGATGTGCCGCCCGTGGACCGTTGGATCGGGGGCGAGCTCACCGCTCGCCAAATCCGGGAACTGCGCATCGAAGACCTGCTCGGCCGCCCCCCCATCCAGCTCGACGGCACCCATGCGGGCTCGGTAATCGACGGGAAACGCATCCTCGTGACCGGGGCCGCCGGCTCCATCGGATCGGAGCTCCTGCGCCAAATCTGTACCCACCGGCCCGCCGCCGTGTGCGGCATCGACCAAGCCGAAACCCCCGTGCACGACCTGATGCTCGAACTCGGTGCCACATCAACGGTGCCCCTTTCCCTGCGCATTGCGGACGTACGACGGCCCGCCGATCTGCATGCGTTGTGTTCCCAGTTCCGCCCAGACCTGGTGTTCCATGCCGCGGCCTACAAGCACGTGCCCCTGATGGAGGCGCAACCGGCGGAAGCGTTGCGGACGAACGCATGGGGCTCCCTGAACGTGCTGCGTGCCGCCCAAGCTTCGGGTTGCAGCACATTCGTACTCGTATCCACCGACAAAGCCGTCAATCCGACGAACGTGATGGGCGCGACGAAACGCCTGGCGGAGCGCTGCATCCACGTGCAAGCCCGCGCGGGAAGCACCCGATGCGTGACGACGCGGTTCGGGAATGTGCTCGGCAGCAATGGAAGTGTGATTCCGCGCTTCCGCGCCCAAATCGAGGCCGGAGGACCTGTCACGGTCACCCACGCCGAGGTCACCCGGTTTTTCATGACGATTCCGGAAGCTGTGCAGCTGGTGCTCGAAGCCGCCGCCCTCGGAGAAGGCGACGAGCTCTTCGTCTTCGACATGGGCGAGTCGGTGCGCATCGTGGACCTCGCCCGCAAGATGATCCAGCTCGCAGGGCTTGAAGTAGACCGAGACATCAAGCTGGAAATCACTGGTCTACGGCCGGGAGAAAAACTGTACGAGGAAGTCCTTGCGGCCACCGAAGGCCTCCTTCCCACCCACCATCCGAAGATCCTCCGGGCAGCCCACACCGCCACGACGGCGGAGGAAGACCATCTCCTCGAGGCGCTGGATGCCTGGGCGGCGGGACCCGGTGAGGATGCCAGCGCACGCGCAGCCCTGCACCGGTGGGTCCCGGAATACACCCCCTCTCCTACCTTCGTACCATGAGCAGCGATCCCCGCACCGAGCAGCAGCGGCTCGAAGACGCCATCCGCGCCTACTTCCTTCCCCACGCACCGCATTTTGAGTACGGCACGCGGGGTGGGGCGGTGCATTTGGCCCTCATCACAGAAAACCCACGCCACAACCAGCGGTTCCTGTTTCACTCCACGGAAGGTGCGAACGAGGTGCAGGCCCTCGAAGCGATGCGTGCATACATCCGCGAACATCGTGCGCTGGAGCCCTCCTACACGCTGCAATGGAGGGCCTTCGGAGATCCTGAACTGCATACCTCCTACTTCTCGGCACCGAACATCCTCGCGGCGCTCGACAAGTTTTTCTACGGCCGCGATGTGCACAGCATCACTGTGTTCTCGGTCAACCTCAACCCGCTATCCTGAATTCCGGTGGCGGACCGCTACCGCACACTTGCAGGTCCCGCAGAGGGGGAGTTCAAAGCCCGCGGGTCCCGACACATCGGCTACGTCGCGCCTGTGCGCTCGGCCGAGGATGCCATGGGACTCCTCGAACAGGTGCGCAAACTTCACCACGGCGCCCGGCACCATTGCTTTGCCTACCGGCTGGGGGTCGAAGGGGAAACCGTTCGCTCTTCCGACGACGGCGAACCGGCGCATTCCGCAGGCACACCCATCCTTGGGGCCCTGCGGAGCCGCGAAATCACCCAAACGGTTGCGGTCGTCGTGCGCTACTTCGGCGGGATCAAGCTCGGAGTGCCCGGCTTGATCGAAGCGTACCGCGAAGCCACCTTTGCTGCACTTGACCGCGCCACAGTGGTCGAACGCGACGTCCTCGTTGCGTGTACGCTCTCCTTTCCGTTTGACCGCATCGGCGAAGTCATGCGCTGGGTCAAATCTGCAGAGGGAGTGCCCGGAGGACCCACCTACCACGCGTCGCGCGCCAGCCTCCACGTCCTCTTTCCCCAAGCCCGCGCGGCCGAGGCGAGGCTTCACCTCGCAACCCTGGCTCCATTCGGCGTGGTGGCTGACTTTACGCCGGTTGCGATGTAGACAGGGGTTTTCGGATGACATAGATGTCCCGATCGCCCCCCAGTGCATACCGCTCACAACGTGCGTGGCCGATTAGGTTCGTCAGGTTCGCCACTTCCACCTCAAAACCGGCTTCGCGCCACCGGGTCACATAGTCTTCATAGCCGTAGAGCCGGACGTGGTCGCGCTGCCAGTAGAGGCGTTCCCGCTCAGCCGGGTCCGTCACCGTGGGGTCCTCTGCCGTGGCGGCGGATTGCCCGTTGATCGGCACTTGCACGATGCCCCGTCCGCCCGGCTTCAACACCCGGAAAAACTCCCGCATCACTTGGCGATCATCCGCTACGTGCTCGAACAGGTGGTTTGCCATGACCCAATCGAACGAACTGTCCTCAAACGGGATGGCGTGGCAATCGAAGTGGTGCTCCGCCCACGGTGAGTTCAGGTCCCCCGTCACGTAATCGAGGTGCGACATCTTGCGGAACAGGCGGAGGTAACAATACTCCGGGGCAAGGTGCAGGAAACGCCCAGGCGCGGTGAAAAAGTCCGTGAACTCCTGCAGGTAGATCCAGATCGCCCGGTGGCGTTCCAGCGACAAGGTGTGCGGCGCGAGCGCGTTCGGACGCTTCAAAATCCGGCCATACGGCAACAGCTTGCGGTAGGTCTTCCCTGAAATCGGGTCTTCGAACCGGTCGCCGCGCCAAACAAACGCCACGAGCACCACCGTCCAGCGCGTCAACGGCTGCAACCAGTGCCTGGGCACAAACCGGGTCAAAAGGGCAATCAACTGTTTCACTCCACGAAGGTAGGGCGCAAGAAAAAGCCCGCCCCGGCACTCCGGAGCGGGCTTTTCAACCGGAATTCCGGAACAACTCAGTGCACCACGAGCCGCAATGCACCCGCACCGGCACCCGCAGAAACCGTGTAGACCCCAGCGGACCAGCCGTCTACTTGCAGCACATACCGGTTTGTTTGGCCTGCCACTGCAGCCCGCTGCACGGTCCGACCGGTGGCATCCGATACGACCAGTTCCTCGATGCCTGCTGCTGCCGGCCACGTCAACACCACCTGTGCCGTTGCGGGGTTCGGGAACGCTTCAAGCAGGGACATTCCCGCTTCCTCCACGCCGACCACCGTCACCGTGACCGGCACGCGCTCCGAAGGGCACGCCACCGAAGGCGCTTCCACGACCCAATCGTAGAAGAAGTAGTAGTAGTTGAGCGCGTTTTGCTGACCGGCCGTGCTTTGCGTGATGGTTGCAAGGTTGCCGAGCTCGTACGGGTAGTTCAACGTGGAGCCCAAACCGTCGCGCCAGAGTTGCGGATTGCCGGTGTAGCAGCGCAAGCCGTAACCGGTTCCCATCGGCACTTCGATGCCCAAAGCGACGGTGCTCTCTCCGTCCGGCACAGTGACCGTGACGTTGCTTCCGACCGGGTTGCCTGCTGCGTCGATGACTCCGAATTCACGCTCGCCCTCACCGCTGGCGAAGACCTTCACGGAGACGAGCACGAGGTCCTCGTGGGCATCGAAGATCATCCAGCGCGTGCTGTTGTCGTGGAATTGGCCTGCATCGGTGGCCGCTTCACCGCCCACCGCCGACACCGGCTCGGTTCCAGCGAAATCTTCTACCCAGTACGTCGTGGTTTCCGTGAGTACCGGCGTCACGAAGGGGTTGCCTTCGAAAATCGGCGTCTCTGCGTCCACTGCATCGTACCAACGCAGATTCGACCCCGTCGCGCTGAGTTCAACCGAGCCCGAGCCGTTGACCTCCGCATCCGTCGCGGCAGGAGCCGCTGGGCTCGGGTACACCGTGAAGGTGAAGTCGTCCGAGTTCCCGGTGTTGCCGCAGATGTCCACCATCGAGACCGTGTAAGTACCCGATTCCGTTACCGTGATGGACTGCGTGGTAGCGTCGTTTGACCAAAGCCATGCCGCACCGTTGGGCGCGATCAGTTCTGCTGAAGACCCCGAGCAGAACTCGAGTTCCCCGATCAACGTCACCTGCGGGATGCCCGGCTCCACCACGACCACTTCCACAGCGGCCGTGACGCCGGCGCACCCTTCTGCCGTGAAGACCGTCGCGTTGTAGGTGCCCGATGTGCTGACTTCGAGCACCGCGTCGGTGCTACCGTTCGACCAAGCGATGGACGCGAAGTCCCCGGGAACTGTCAACGTGGCCGTCGTTCCAGGGCAGATCTCCGTGGCGCTTGCCTCGAGGACCACGTCCACCGTGCACTCTGCCTCGAGGAGGTTGTGGTACTGGTCGATGGCCGGGTTGTCGATGACCGTCGTGAGACCTGCAGGCCATTCGATGGTCACTTGGTCCACTTCGCTCGAGGTGCCCAGGCCAAACATGCAGTGGAAGGTGTTCGTGATGCCGTAGCTCTCGCCGGCGCGCACTTCCCGGATTTGGGTCCCGAAGGGGCCCGTAATGGTCACCTTCGCTCCTACCGCGTCCTTGTTCGAGACGATGCCTTGCAGGTCGAACGCAATCCAGTGGTTCGCGTTGCCGTCGTTCACCCACAGCCGGTCCGGATTCGCGTTGTCCGGGCTGTTGTACCCGTTGCCATAGCTGGCGTACAGGTCCATGAAGCCGTCGCGGTTCACGTCGCCGAGGGCAAAGCTGTGCATCGTGTCCGTCGCCGGGAAAGTGGCCACCTCGGTGAACGTCCCGTCACCGTCGTTGTGGAAGTAGCGGTGGATTCCGCCGCCGAGGACCACGTCCACGAAGCCGTCGTTGTCGAAGTCGGCAAGCTTTGCTTGCAGGCAGAAGCCGCTGACGCCGAGTCCGCTCGCTGCGGTGCCGTCGGTGAAGTGCCCGGTGCCGTCGTTGATCATCAGCTTCATCGTGGCCGAGTGGGTCGTGATGAAGCAGTCCCAGTCGCCGTCGTTGTCCACGTCGGCGAAGTCAGCCGTCCAGCTCTGTTCATTGAGCACCAGTCCGCGTGCGTCGGCCTGCTCGGTGTAGAAGTTGTTGCCGTCGTTGACCCAGAGTTGGTTTTGGCGGCGCGGATCGAAGGGATCGTTGACGAATTGGCGGCACTTGGCAATCATCAGGTCGGTGTCGCCGTCGTTGTCGAAGTCGCTCCAAACCGTGCCGTAGTTGCCGCTGTGGTCGTTGCCCGGGTAGTTCTGTAGGGCGTAATCCGTCAGGTTCATCATCTCCGGAGCCGGCGTCAAAGCCGACCCGTCACCGCGCCACATCCGGCTCAGGCCGTCGTCGTGGCAGCCGAAAGCGTCGAGCTGCCCGTCGTTGTCGATGTCGGCGAAGTTGCAGGCTTGCATGAACATTTGGCCACTGCCCAGCTGCTCGTCCGTCGACGAACCGATGCCGTCGATGTGCTTCACGTGGACCCCATCGTACGAACCTCCGCTGAAGACGTCCTTGTGTCCGTCGTTGTCGTAGTCCGCGATGACCATGCCCCACTGGTTTGAGTTGGAGACGTTGCCGTAGTTCACCGCGGTGAAGCTGCCGTCAGCGCTCTGGTACAGCACCCGGACGGTCTTTGACTGGTCGAGGACGACGATGTCGTCAAGGCCGTCGTTGTCCATGTCCGTAAAGCCTACACAGTTGCCGCTCCGGTAGGTGCCGGGCAGCGTTGCGGTGGCGTTCGTGAACGTTTGGCCGGAGACCGCAGCAGAAACTGCAAGGGCCGGCAGCAGAAGTCGCACGTGTTTCATGCGGAAAAGAGGTTAAGATTCAACTTCTTACGATAGGTTGGGTGGAAAGGTACGCACAATCCCGAAGGAATGCACCCCGCGCCGCACCCCGACGAAACGTACCTTCGTCGCGCATTTCAGACCATGACGAACGGCGGAACAGCGGCCTTTCACACCCTCGGTTGCAAGCTGAATTTCAGCGAAACCAGCACCTTGGCCCGTCTGCTCGACGAGGCAGGGTTCGCCCGCGTGTCCGTGGACGACCGGCCGGACGTGGTGGTCATCAATACCTGCAGCGTCACCGACCACGCGGACGCCAAATGCCGCAATGCCGTCCGCCGTGCGCGCACCGCAAACCCCGAGGCCTTCGTGGCGGTCGTGGGTTGTTATGCCCAGTTGAAGCCGGAAGAAATCGCCTCCATTCCCGGGGTTGACCTCGTCCTGGGGGCTTCGGAAAAATTTGATTTGGTGCAGCATTTGGGCACCCGCGGGGTGCACGTCGGGGAAATCAAAGAAGTGCGCACGTTCGTGCCCGGTTTCTCCTCCGGAGACCGCACCCGGACGTTTCTCAAGGTCCAAGACGGCTGCAACTACTTCTGCGCGTTTTGCACCATCCCCCTGGCCCGGGGCCGCTCGCGCAGTGCCTCGGTCGAGGCCACGGTGGCACAGGCCCGGGAAGCGGCTGCCTTGGGGGCGAAAGAAATCGTGCTCACCGGGGTCAACATCGGCGATTTCGGGCGAGAGGGCGGGGAGTCGCTGGAGGATTTGGTGCGCGCGCTCGATGCTCTCGAGTCCATCGACCGCTTCCGCATCAGCAGCATCGAGCCCGATTTGCTCACCGACGGCCTGATCGACTTCGTGGCCGAGAGCCGCGCCTTCATGCCCCATTTTCACTTGCCCCTGCAAAGCGGTTCTGACCGGATTCTCGCGGCCATGCGCCGCCGGTACCGCACCGACCGCTACCGCAGCCGGGTGGATCGGATTCGGGAGCGGATGCCCGAAGCCGCCATCGGCTGCGACGTCATTTCTGGGTTTCCGGGCGAGGGCGCACCCGAGTTTCAGGAAACGCTCGACTTTCTGCACGCGACCGACGTCACCTACCTGCACGCCTTCACCTACAGCGAGCGAGAAAAAACCACGGCCTTGCGGTTAGCCGACGTCGTTCCTGTGCCCGAGCGGCAGGAACGCACGCGGATCCTGCGGCAACTCAGTTTGAAAAAACAGCGCGCGCATTGGGAACAGTTCGTCGGCACCGTGCGGCCCGTTCTGTTCGAACACGCCGAAGAAGAGGGCCTGCGGTTCGGATTCACCCCGGAGTACGTTCGCATTGCCGCTCCTGCAGATACCGTTCTGCCGAACACGCTGACTGCCGTTCGGCTCGACACGGTGCATGCAGCCGGGCACGTTTCCTGTTCCCTACAGACCTAAGAAGCCATGTATCCTACCCTCTACCACGCCTTCTTCGACCTGTTCGGTCTGGATTTGCCTGCGCTCAAGCTCGTCAATAGCTTCGGGTTCTTTGTGGCACTGGCCTTCGTCGTTGCGGCCAGAATGCTCGCAATCGAGATGCGGAGAAAGGAGAAGGCGGGTATCTTTCGCGGACCGGAAGTCCTCCTTGAACCGGGGAAGCTCGCGCAGCCCGGGGAGCTCGCGGCCCAAGCTGCGGTCGGCTTCTTGCTCGGATGGAAGTTCCTGTACCTGATTCTGAATGCTTCCTCCCTGTTTCAGGACGGCCGGTTGCCGCAGGAACACCTGTTCAGCGGGGAGGGCAGCTGGGGTTGGGGGCTCGCGCTTGCAGCGGCTTTTGCGGGATTCCGCTGGTGGGAAGGCAAGAAGGCTGTGGGCCGGGGCCCGGCTGCCCCTGAACGCGTGCGCCTCCCGGCCTCCGAGTACGTCGGCGGCATCGTAACGGCCTCGGCCATCGGCGGCCTAGCCGGGGCCAAACTCTTCCACCTCCTCGAATACCCGGACGAATTCGTCCGCTTTTTCCGCGAACCCTCACTCAACAACTTCCTCGGAGGCTTGACCATCTACGGCGGGCTCATCGTAGGCGCACTCGCTGTGGCGGCTTTTGCCCGGCGGAAGGGACTCCCTTTCCTGCCGCTGGCAGACGCCGCAGCCCCGGCCATGATGCTCGCCTACGGAATCGGACGCATCGGGTGCCAAGTGAGCGGCGACGGCGACTGGGGCATTCCGAATCCCGCCCCGAAGCCGGGGTGGCTGGGATGGGCCCCGGATTGGGTCTGGTCGTATGCCTATCCGAACAATGTGAATGGCGTTTGGGGTCCGCGTGAAGCCGGATACACCGGGCGCGAAATCCTGTCCACGGATCCGTGGCCCCATTTTCCGGGCTACGGCACCTACCTCGATCCGGCCGTCTTTCCCACGCCCCTCTATGAAACGGCCATGGCATTCGTGCTGTTCGCCTTCTTGTGGGCGCTCCGACGCACATGGGCCGTACCTGGGCTCCTGTTCTCCGTGTACCTCATGGTCAACGGACTCGAACGGTTGCTGATTGAACAGATCCGGGTGAATGCCTCGATGGAGCTCGGCGGGCTCGCGTTCACACAAGCGGAACTGATTGCGGTGCTGACCATGATCGGAGGCGTCGTGTTGTTCGCGGTGCTCAAGCGCCGCGCTGTCGCAGGTTAAACCGCAGAGGGAGTTGCAGCGTCAAGAGGGCATGGTTCCGCAGCCCGTTTGGCTCAAAGAGCTGCAGCATCCCTCTTCTTCATCGGCCCGGGAGCAGGCCTTCCGCGCCTGCATCGCGGAGTACGAACGCCCTGTTTATCTGCATGTGCGCAGAATGCTCGGCAACCACGCAGACGCGGATGATGCGGCCCAAGAGACGTTCATCCAGGTGTACAGGTCCATCGGTTCGTTCCGCGGCGAAGCGCCCCTGCGTGCGTGGATCATGGCCATTGCCGGGCGCAAAGCCCTCGACGCGATTGCGCGGCGCAGGAAGCCGGAACTTTCCATCGAAGAGGCGTTTGAGCGGGCGTCGGATGCCTTGGCGGCAGATCCGCTGTTCGATGGCGACGCCGCAGTGCGCGCGCTGCATGCCGCCGTCCTTGCCTTGCCCGATCGGCAGCGCCAGGTCTTCACGCTCAGGTACTTTGACGCCCTCCCCTACGCCGAGATCGCATCCGCCACGGGCGTGACCGAGGGCGCACTGAAGGCTTCGTACAACCACGCCGCCGAGAAGGTGCGGCGCTTTGTTTCCTCCCTTCCGGACTTCGCCGATTAAACCTGAAACCCCACTCCGCTGTCTTTCTCCTGCCATGGACGCTTTCCGCACCCCACCCGGTTACTTTGACTCCCTCCCGGACCGCATCGTGGCGCGCACCAAAACCCGAGTGGTGCGGTTGCGTGCGGCTTGGATTGCGGCGGCAGCCGTTGCGGCGAGTGCTGCGCTCCTCCTCTTGCCGGAACTCGTGCACAAAGAAGAAACCTGCGTTTCCTTCGCCTGCCTGCTCGATGCCACCAGCACGGAAGAACTCTTGCACGACGACCTGCTCGAAGAATTGGCGGAAGACCCTGCCGCGTTCGATGTACTCACCGAAGACCTTTGATGCCGATGCCTCCCCGTTTCGCTACCCTCCTGTTGCTTTTCCTGCCCTGGATGGCGTTCGCCCAGCCTGCGAGCAATCCGCGGGTGGAGTCCTTGCGCATTGCATTCATCACCGAACGGCTTGAACTGTCCCCGAAGGAAAGCGAGGCTTTTTGGCCGGCCATCCGGGTCCACCACCGGGAACTCGAATCGCTGCGCCGCCGCATCGATGATTTGCTGGACGAAGCCAAGGCCGGTGTGACCGAGAACCGCGCAGAGGAGATTTTCACCGCCCTGCAGGGCCTTCAACAGGCGGAACTTGAACGGCGTGATCTGTTGCTCA
>CAMCYM010000033.1 GCA_945883885.1 Chryseobacterium gleum | reverse complement strand
GCGAGGTCATCAACGGCGGCTTCGGGCTGCTCCTCGACGGCAGCGAAGCAGCCGACCGCCGCCTGCTGGCGATGCTGCACTGGGATGTCAACAACGGCATCGCACGCCGGGGCTGGGCCCGCAACCCCGGCGCCGAGTGGGCCATCCGCCGCGCCATGGAGCGCGAACCGCGGCTCTCGGTGACCCTCCCCGAACACGCCGACGACGCCCTGCTCGCCGCCGCCCTCCACACCGCCTTCGGCACCACGCCGGAAACGATTTAACGATAATTTCGTTTCCGGCGTTCCCGTTTCCGGAAGCGCGGCCGTACTTTTGCGCCGCTTTTCCTGGAACCTATGGACGTCTCACCCGTTGCTGCACATCCTGCGCAAGAGGCCAGCGCTTCTGACGTGCGCCGCGAGCACGAATTGCTCGCAGGTGCACTGGGCGTCTTCCTGCGCTGCGGCATCAAGGCGGTGAACATGGACGACATCGCGCGCCAGCTCGGCGTGTCGAAGAAGACACTCTACCGCCACTTCCGCGATAAGCGCGACCTCGTAGCGCGGACCGTGGCGTTCCAAATGCAAGCCCAAGAGCACATGCTCGACGAACTGGACGGCTTGGCAGGAAATGCGATCGATGTCGAGCTCGCCCTGATGGATCGGATGCGCGGGCTCATCGATGCCATGCATCCCAGCGTGCTGTACGACCTCGAGAAGTTCCACGGAAAGGTCTTCCACGAATTGATGGAGCGCCGGGCCGCTTCGCTGCTGGCCTTCAGCGAGCGCAATCTAGTCCGAGGCCAGCGGGAGGGCGTGTACCGCGCAGATTTCGAGCCGAAGCTCGTCGCCCGCTTCCTCATCGGAATGACCGAGCAACTCGATCCGATGCGGCTCGTCGCGGATACCGGCTGCGGGCTGGCCACGATCCACAGCAGCGCATTCGTCTACCACATCCGCGCAATCGCAAGCCCCGAGGGGTTGGCGTATTTGAACGTAAAACTCGCCGCGCAGGCGCCCACTGCATGAAGATTTCTCCCTTTTTCCGGGTCAGTTTGGCCGCAGGCTTTGCTGCTGCTCTCGCGTGGACCGCGCCCGCGGCAGCCCAAACCTCCCTCACCCTCGCCCAAGCGCAGGACCTCGCCGTCGCCCACAGCTTTGCCGTGCGGAGTGCGGTCCTCGACCGTTCCAAGGCAGAGCGGGACATCCAAGAACTCACCGCCACCGGCCTGCCGCAGGTGAACCTTGTGTCGGACTACACGAACTACATCGACCTCCCGGCCCAGGTCGTTCCCGCGGATGCCTTCGGATTCCCGGCCTACCTCACCGACTTCTTTTCTGGCGTTTCTGAGCAGACGGGGGTGGCCTTGAATGCGCCCGCGCCGGATCCCGACGGCTCGTCGGTGCTGCGGTTCGGAAACCGCCATACCCTCAACGTGGGCATAGAGGCAAGCCAGTTGCTCTTTTCCGGCAGCTACCTCGTGGGGCTGCAGGCGGCGAAACGCTTCGCGGAGTCGCGGAATTTGGCCATCCAGCGGACCGAACGCGAGGCGCGCCGGGCGGTCACGGATGCCTATACGTTGGCTGCCATGGCCGCTGAGAATGTGCGCATTGTAGATGATGCGCTCGCAACCGTTCAAAAGAGCTTGAACGAAATGGCCCTGCTCTACGAGGCGGGATTTGTGGACCTCGTGGACGTGGAGCAGCTCGAACTTGCAGTGGCTGAGTGGGAACGCCAAACGGCCGAAGCGCGGACTTCCGAGCTCCTCGCACGGCGGGTCCTCGGCTTCCAGTGTGGGCTGCCCCTCGAAACACCGCCCACCGTCGCAGAGGACGCGCGTGCCTTGCTGGCAGCGGTATCCGGGGCCGATTTGCTCGGCCGCACATGGAACCCAGTGGGATTGCCCCAAATGCAAGAGCAACAGGCCCTCGCGGACCTTGCGGCGTTGGATGTGAAGAACAAGCAGGCCGCGGGACTGCCGGTCCTTTCGGCCTTTTATGTGAACCGAGCAAATGCCCAGCGGAGTTCCTTCGACTTCCTGAAGAGCGACCGCGACTGGTTTCCCGTGCAGCTCGTCGGGGTGAACATGAGTGTGCCGCTTTGGACGAGCACCGGGGGGAAGCAGCGGGTGGAGAAAGCACGGATTGAGCAGGAACGCGCCATGGCGGGGCTGGAAGAAATGAAGCGTGGCTTGGCCTTGGAGCATGCGGCGGCGCGGACGGAATTCGAAAACGCCACCGCCGCGCTGGCACAGCGCACATCGGAAGAGGCCATGGCCCAGCGCCTGTACCAGCGCACAGAAGAGTCCTTCCGCGCAGGCGTGCGCTCGAGCTTCGACTTGACGCAAGCCCGCAACCGGTGGGTGGAGGCGCGCGGCGGCGTGATCGCTGCGGAACTCGGATGGCTCAATGCCCGGACCCGCTTGCTTGACACCTTGAACTGAATCTGAATCGTTAGAAATACACCGCTATGAACCGGTACATTTTGGGAGTTTTTGCAGCTGTGGCAGCTGCTGTGGCGATGTGGGGCTGTGGGCCCTCCGTCGAGGGTACGGATACGCCGGCGCAGGCGGCAGCGGATTCTTCGGCATCCTTGACCGTAACGGCGTTGGAGGTAGTCGCAGGTCCATTTGCCCACGATTTCTCGGTTCAAGGCAACGTAGAAACCGAGCAGAATGCCCAAATCACGAGCACATTTTCAGGTTCAATTGAACGGATTGTGGTGCGCGAAGGGGAGCGGGTATCGAAGGGCGCGCCGCTCATGTACATCTCGACCGATGTGCTGAAGCGGTCGGAAGCCGAGTTGCAGGTGCAGTTGGATTTGGCCACCGACATGCTCCGTCGCCAAGAAAAGCTCTGGCAATCAAAGATCGGCAGCGAGGTGGACCTCGTCACCGCCCGGTCGCGCAAGGAGGGGCTCGAGCGCAGCATGGCGACGCTGCGGGAGCAGCTGGCCCAAGCGGTGGTCCGCGCCCCGTTCAGCGGCGTGGTCGATCGGATTTTCATCAAGCAGGGGGAACTCGCGGCACCGGGCGTTCCGCTCGGCCGCATCGTGAACCTCGGCGGGTTGTTCGTGCGGGCTTCCGTCAGCGACCAGGCTGCACCGCTTGTGAAGGCTGGCACGCCGGCGCGCATCGTGGTGGCGGGCATGGACACCGTGTCCACGAAGGTGGGCCGCGTCGGTCAGTTCATCAATCCGGCGAATCGGTCGGTGGACATTACGTTGCCCCTTCCGTCCGGCACATCGTTGCTTCCGAACATGTTTGTGAGTGTGTTGGTGACGGATTTTTCCGTTGCGAGTGCGGTGACGGTTCCAGCTTCGCTGGTGCAGCAGGACGTGGAGGGCGCGGATTTTGTGTGGGTTTTAGAGGGGTCGGGTGACCAAGCGGTGGTGAAAAAGCGCCCTGTGGAACTTGGATTGGCGTCTGGCGACCGGGTGCTCGTGGCTTCTGGGCTGCAGGCGGGAGAACGCATCGTTGAGAAAGGCGCTGGACGGGTAGTGGAAGGCCAAACCGTGCGCATCTCTGCCCGATGAGCACGCCCCAAGAACAACTCCGGGAATTCGGACTGACTACCTGGAGCATCAACAACCGCACGACCGTCTTTGTCATCACTGCCATCGTGGCTCTGAGCGGGGTGTACAGCTACATCTCGGTACCGAAGGAGAGCTTCCCGGAAATCGTGGTGCCCGAGGTGTTCATCGGCACCGCTTACCCCGGGAACAGTCCGACGAACATCGAAAAACTCGTCACACAACCTCTTGAAAAGGAGTTGAATACGGTTTCCGGTGTGGACGAGGTTATCTCGACCTCAGTGCAGGGATTCAGCAGCATCGATGTGAAATTCACATTCGATGTATCACCCGATGAGGCGTTGCGCAAAGTAAAGGACGCCGTCGACAAGGTGAAGGCGGACCCTGACTTCCCGAAGGACCTGCCCGCCGAACCGAATGTGTTCGCGCTGAACTTCTCGGAATTGCTTCCGGCAATGAATGTCAACCTCTCGGGCAATTACAGCGCGGAGGAGTTGAAAGGGTATGCTGAGTTGCTGGAGGAGCGCATCGAGGCGTTGCCAGAGATTTCCAAGGTGGACATCCGTGGCGCAATGGATCGGGAAGTGGAGGTGGAGGTGGATTACCTGCGTGCGGAAGCCATGCAGGTGAGCTTCAACGACATCGCACAAGCGCTTGCTTCTGAGAATCTCACGGTTTCTGGTGGGGACTTGTTGACGGACCGTTTTCGGAGAACGGTCCAGGTGGTGGGGGATTTCACAACTCCGGAGGACTTGCTGGACGTGGTCATCAAAGCCGAAGGCGGTCGCCCGGTCTATTTGCGGGATGTGGCGAATGTTTCTTTCGAAGAGAAGGAGAAAACCAGCTATGCGCGGGAGTTCCGACAGCCCGTGATTTCTTTGGACATCATCAAGCGTGCCGGCGAGAACATCATCGTCGCCTCGGAGGGAATCAACGCCATCCTCGACGATGCCCGCTTGAACGATTTGCCCGCGGATTTGGCCGTCACCATCACGAACGACCAGAGTTACCAAACGCGTTCCCAAGTAGACGAACTGCAGAATTCGATCATTTTCGGGATTTTGCTGGTAGTCGGAGTCCTGATGTTCTTCCTCGGGTTGCGGAATGCCTTGTTCGTGGGCATTGCGATTCCCATGTCTATGTTCCTGTCGTTCATCGTCTTGTCGGCACTGGGCATCACCTTCAATACGATGGTGCTTTTCTCCCTCGTGCTTGCGCTGGGGATGCTCGTGGACAACGGAATTGTGGTGGTGGAGAACGTTTACCGGTACATGGACGAAGGGAAATCGCCCTACGAAGCCGCAAAGTACGGGGTCGGTGAAATCGCGTGGCCCATCATCTCATCGACAGCTACCACGGTTGCGGCGTTCATTCCACTCGCACTTTGGCCAGGACTGATCGGACAGTTCATGCAGTACTTGCCGATTACGTTGATGGTTGTGCTCAGCGCTTCCCTGTTCGTTGCGCTTGTGATCAATCCGGTGCTCGCAGTGCTCTACATGCGTGCGGGATTGGAGACGGTGAACCGTCGCCGGAATCTGATTGCAGCAGGTGTCATGGCCGGTGTGGGAGCTACTATCCTCGCCCTCGGGGGCACGGTGGTAGGCAACCTCTTCGTGTTCACGGCACTGTTTTTAGTGTTCAACCTCTTTGTGCTCACGCCCGCTGCGACACGGTTCCAACAGAATTTTCTGCCGCGCATGGAGAACGGGTACGAAGCCTTGATTCGGTTGGCCTTGAGGGGCAAGAATCCCTGGGCCTTTTTCTATGGCACCGTCGCTTTGATGGTGGTAGGATTCGTCCTGCTAGTACTCCTTCCGCCGCGCGTAGAGTTCTTCCCTTCGAACGAGCCTCAATACGTCAACATTTTCATCTCAAAGCCCATCGGGACGGACATCGAGGAGACGAATCGCGTGACGAAGGAAGTAGAGGAACTGGTCGATGAGGTACTCGGTTCAGAGGACTTCAAACGCCCAAACCCCGAAACCGGGGAGCTGGAGTCTTTCATGTCGAACTCGGTCATCGCCTTGGTAGGCAATGGCACAAGTGACCCTTCGGAGGGTCCTTCATTCGGCGATACTCCGCACAAGGCACGGATTGCTGTGAACTTCGTGCAATTCCCGGAGCGCCGGGGCCTGTCTACGAAGGATGTGCTGAACGCCCTGCGGGATCGGTTGAGCGCGTATCCTGATGCGGAAATTGTCGTAGCGAAGAATTCGAATGGGCCTCCCCAAGCGCCGCCCATCAACATCGAATTGCGCGGAGAGAACTATGAAGATGTCCTTGCGACTGCGAACGGGATGCGCCAGTTTCTGCGTGACCGGAACTTCGAGGGCGTGGAGGAACTCAAGATTGACGTCAACAAGCAAAAGCCGGAGATTACGGTCGAGGTAGACCGCGAGAAAGCTCGGCAATTCGGCCTTTCGACCCAAGATGTGGGATTTGCTATCCGGTCGGCGCTCTACGGCCGCGAAGTGAGCACCTTCAAAGACGGGGAAGACGATTATCCTATCAACCTGAGATTCACCGAGGCGGCACGGCACGACATCGATGCGTTGATGAATCAGAAGGTCATCTTCCGAAGCCAGAGCGATGGCCAAATCAAGGAAGTGCCCATCAGCGCGGTGGCGACGATGCAGCGGGGCACCACCTTCAGCGCCGTCAAGCGGAAGGACCTCGACCGGGTCATCACCCTCAGTTCGAACGTCCTCGAAGGCGCGAATGCAAACCTAATCGTCGCCGACATGAAGGAGGAGTTGAAGAACTTTTCCACGGCAGAGGGAGTGGAGTGGGAGTTCACCGGTCAACAGGAAGAGCAGGCGAAGGAAATGGCCTTCCTTTCCAAGGCATTGCTTGCGGCGCTCTTCCTCATCTTCCTCATCATCGTTGCCCAATTCAACTCCATCTCGCGGCCCTTCATCATCGGCTTCAGTGTCCTGTTCAGCTTGATTGGGGTCATCCTTGGTTTGGTCATTTTCCGCATGGACTTCGTCATCATCATGACGATGATCGGCATCATTTCACTTGCGGGCGTGGTGGTGAACAATGCCATCGTCCTTATTGACTACACGGATTTGGTCACGTCCCGCTCTGCCGCTGCCCAAGGCATCGAACGCCTTCCATTCTCCGAGGTAACCCGCGCGATCATCGAAGGCGGAAAAACCCGCTTGCGCCCGGTTTTGCTGACAGCCATCACTACGGTGCTCGGCTTGTATCCGCTGGCCGTCGGCTTCAACATCGACTTCTTCAGTTTCCTGCGGAGTTACGATGCGAACATTTACATGGGGGGGGACAACAACATGTTCTGGAAACCGATGAGCTGGGCCATCATCTACGGATTGACCTTCGCCACGTTCTTGACCCTCGTCATCGTGCCCGTCATGTACTGGTGGATGCTGCGGATGAAGTACAAGTACCTCTGGAAGGAGGGGGTGTGAGGCGCCGCTGCGCGGCGGTAGACAGTGTGAGTGTGAGGGATGAGCCGCTGCGCGGCGGTAGACAGGGATGAGTGTGAGGGATGAGGCGCCGCTGCGCTGTTTTTAAACAGTCGAATTGAACAAAGAAGGGGCCGTTGCGTTTTCCCTCAACCCTCAACCTGTTCCCTAAATCGTCAGCTCCCTCTGTGGACGCGGGCTACGCGGGCGGGGATGCGGGTGAGGAGTTCGTAGGGGATGGTGCCGGCAGCGGCGGCGACGTCTTCGATGCGCGGGTGGATGCCGAAGAGGATGGCCTCGTCGCCGGGGGAAGTGTCCGGGAGGGAGGTGACGTCGACGAGGGTCATGTCCATGCAGACGCGGCCGACGACGGGGACGAGGGAGCCGTGGATATTTACGTGGCCGGCGCCGTTTGAGAGGTGGCGCGGGTAGCCATCGGCGTAGCCCACGGGCAGGACGGCGATGCGGCGGTCGTGGTCGGCCGGGTCGGTGGATCCGTAGCCGACGCCTTCGCCGGCGGGAACGGTTCGGATTTGGGAAACGGTGGTGCGGAAGGTGACCGCCGGCGACCACGACCAAGGCAGGCCCGTGCCGCCGATGCCGAAGAGCCCGATGCCGAGGCGGACATACTCGAAGCTGGCTTCGGGGAACCGCAGCAGTCCAGCGGTGTTGAGCAGGTGGCGCTTGAGGGGGTGGTGGTGGTCAGGATCCGCGGCACGCAGGACGTCCATAGCGTGGCTGAAGCGCTGGATTTGGTGACGGGTAAATGCATCCTGTTCAGGCACATCCGCGGATGCCAAATGCGAAAAGACGGTTTCCACGCGCAACAGCGGCTGCCACATCGGCAAAGCGTCGCACAGACCGGGCAGGTCCGATTCCGAGAAGCCTAACCGGTGCATCCCCGTATCGAGCTTGACGTGCACCGGCCACGGGCGCCGCGGGGCGAGCTGCTCCACGGCCGCTGCAAACGCGGCTGCATGGCCCGGGCTGTAGAGTTCCGGCTCGAGGTCATGTGCGAGCAAGGCCCCGAACGTGGCGGGATCCGGGTTGAAGACGAGGATTCTGCCCGCGATGCCTGCCTCGCGCAATTCCACCCCCTCCTCTGTGCACGCGACCGCGAGCAGATCCGTCCCATGGAACTGCAGCACGCGGGCCAAATCCGCCCCGCCCACCCCATAGCCCGACGCCTTGATCACCGCGATCAGTCCGGTCCCAGCCCCTGCCGCACGGCGCACGTGTCCTCGGACTTGGGCGAGGTTCACTGCGATGGCTTCGAGGTCTAATTCCAGCACCGTCACATTTCCCCGCCGCAGCAGCGGATCGAGGAACCGCTCGAACCGCTCATTTCGCGGGCCCTTCACAAGCACGTGGTGTCCGTGGAACGGATTTTCTTCGCGCAAGGCTGCGAGGGCGGCTTCGGTGGAAGGGAAGAGTTTGAGGTTGAGATTGAGGTTGAGGTTGAGGGCGGGGTTGGGGACGGGGGAGATGAGCCAGAGGCGGGAGAGGCCGGCCGCGGCGGCAAGGGCCATCAAGCGTTCCGTGGATTCTGTGGGCGAGAGCCCGGGCAGTGGACCGAGGATGGCAGCGCGAGGAGCGTTCCCGGGCAATCTGCTCAAATCGTTCAAGGCCCATTCGAGGGCGCTCCGGTCGTTCGTGTAAGCATCCGAGATGACCCACGTGCCGCCGGGAGTCCGGAGCCGTTGCATGCGCAAATCCACCGGCGTCAACCCCGACATCCGCGCTGCAACTGCCTCCAGCGGTTCTCCGAGGTGGAGGGCGCAAAGGGCTGCAGTCAGGGCGTTGCGGACGGCCAACTCCCCGGGAATGGGCAGGGCGGCCACGGCCGTGGACCCGTTCCAGGCCAAATGGAGCGTGGTGGTGCCGTCGTGCAGGGAGTGCGCGGTGACTTCGAGCGCCGATCCCGATCCGGCCGGCCCCCAGGTGAGGAGCGAAGTGCCGCGGGCGGCCAGCAGGGCCCGCCCTTCGTCCAGGTCTCCAGGGAGGAGGACGAGGTGGCACGTGGCGAAGAGCCGGGTTTTCTCGGCGTGGAGGTGGGCCGCGCTGTCGAAGTGTTCGAGGTGGGCATCGCCGAGGTGGGTCAGGCAGCCGAGGTCGGGGCGGATGCAGTCGGCCAGGCGGGCCATTTCGCCGGGGTGGGAAATGCCGGCCTCGATGAGGGCGACGCGGTGGGTGGGGCGAATGCCGAAGAGGGCGACCGGGACGCCGATTTGGCTGTTGAAGCTGCGGGGGCTCCGGTGGACGCCGGGGCCGAGGAGGTGGGCGAGCCATTCCTTGACCACGGTTTTGCCGTTGCTCCCGGTGAGGGCGAGCACGGGAACGCCGGCGGCCGTGCGCCAGGTGCTGGCGGCGTGCTGGGCAGCGAGGACGGGGTCCGGGGCGACGACGACATCGGAGTCGGGCAAGAGGCCCGGTCCAGGATCGTGGGCGACGATGAATCGGCGGATGCCAGCGGCGTGGGCTGCGGCGAGGTGGTCGTGCCCGTCGTGCCAAACGCCGCGCACCGCCAGGAAAACAGCGGGCGCTGTCGTAAGCGGAAGGGCCCGCGTATCGAACACCAGGTCGAGTGCGGTGGCGTCGTCTGCGGGCGAAGGGCCATCGAGCCGTCCACCGGCCGCAGCGGCCCACTGCCGCCAAACTTCAGGACTCATCGCGTTCCGCCGTTCGACCGCTCGGCGCGGCGGCGGGCTTCGACAAAGGCCTGGCGCGTGAGGGGGATGTACCGGTCCTTTTCGCCGATTTCGACCGTGTCGTCCCCGCCTGCGATGCGGTGGGAGAAGTGGGCGGGACGGCCCGTCTCCACGCAGACGGCGTGGAGTTTGGTCACCTCCTCCGCCCGTGCGAGCAGCTCGGGCATGCAGCCGAACGGGCGCCCGGCAAAATCGAGGTCCAACCCCGCTGCAATCACGCGGATTCCGCTGTCGGCGAGTTCCGCACAGAGCGCGGGCAGGTCCTGGTCAAAGAACTGCACCTCGTCGATGGCTACGACCGTGACCGGCGCAGCCAGCCCGACGACGTAGGCCCGCAAGGCCGCACTCGAATCCACCGCCACCGACGGCAACGCGTTCGCATCGTGCGAAGTGACCGCATCGGCGTTGTACCGCACATCGACGGCATGCTTGAAGATGAGCGTGGGCTGGTGGGCGATGCGCGCCCGGCGGATGCGGCGCAACAACTCCTCCGTTTTTCCGGAGAACATCGGGCCACAGATGACCTCGATGCGGCCTTCGCCGAGGCCGGTATGCTGCAAGGGCGCGTGGTCTTCGTGCGGGACTGGGGTCACGTGGTCGAAGGTACGGCGCTGCCTACATTCGTGGCATGCAGCAACGAAAGCTCTGGTCGGTCGCCGTGGTCGGGTTCGCCTTTGCCGTGGCAGGGTGCGGGGAGGCCCCCGGCGAAGGAGGTACGGCCCGGATTTTGGGGAGTGTGGAGGTCGAACGCCGGGTGGTGCTGACGAATCCTGCGAGTGCGGTGGACGTGGTGCCGGGAGCGGATTACGACGTGTTCATCACGTACGGCGACCGGGTGGGGCCAGACGACCGGGTATGGACGAACCCCGAGGGGCAGTTTGCCTTCGAAGGATTGCGGCCTGGGAATTATACGCTCTATGTGTACAGCGGGGACACGGTGGGAGGCACGCAGCAGCCGGACGTGGCGGTGGTTCGGACCGTGGAAATAGACAAGCACGGTTCCGAGGTGGATGCCGGTGAGATCC
>CAMCYM010000032.1 GCA_945883885.1 Chryseobacterium gleum | reverse complement strand
CCCGGAAAGTTGTCCACTTCCGTCGTGTCCATCAGCTGTCCCCCGGGCTGGCTGCCTTGGTACATCACAGGTTTCAGGTCGGCGCGGGCGGCGTAAATGGCGGCAGTGTATCCGGCGGGGCCCGATCCGATGATCAGGAGGTGGAGGTGTTCAGGCGCAGTTTCCATGGCCGCAAAGATACGGCCCTCCGCGGGCGTCTGGCAGTGCTTCAGGTCACGCGCCGGGCCACTTCATGGACCGCGACGCGCGCAGCTCACCGGTCCGCGAGCCCCAGGTCGAGCCGGAGCCACGCGTTCCAAATCGGGTCATCGGGCGGCGGAGCGATGACCGTCACCGGTTCGCGCCGCACGGGATGCATGAAGTCGATGCGGCGGGCATGCAGGTGGATCGACGCGTTGTCGTTCGTGCGCCGCGCGCCGTATTTGATGTCACCTTTGATGGGCGCTCCGAGCGAGGAGAGGGTGACGCGGATTTGGTGGTGGCGGCCGGTCTTCGGCCACACCTCCACGAACGTATACTGGTCGCTGCCGCCGACGACTCGGTACAGCAGCTCGGCTTCGCGCAGGCCCGGACCCGGCCGGCTCGAGGCGTGGCTCTTGTTCGTCTTCTCGTTCTTGACCAAATAGTTGACCACATGGCCCTCCTCCAGCGGCGGCGCGGGGCGCACCACCGCCCAGTAGGTCTTTTGGACCTCACGCTCCCGGAACATCGTGGTCAACCGCGTCAGCGCCTTCGACGTCTTCGCGTACAAAATCACCCCGCTGACGGGCCGATCCAGCCGGTGCACGGTCCCGATAAACGCTTCGCCCGGCTTGTTGTACTTCTGCCGCACGTACTCGCCCACCACCTTGCACAGCGTCGTATCGCCGGACCGGTCGTCCTGCACGACGTCCGAGGGCCGCTTGTTCACGGCGATCAGGTGGTTGTCCTCGTACAGCACCCGCAGGTTTTCCGGAGTGCTGCGCACCACAGGCACCTTCGGCGACCGCCCGTGGAACCGCGTGTCGCCATTCCCCTCAAAGCGCTCTGGGCTTTGCGTCTCCACGTCAGTACTGTTCGTGCGGACCGGGGAAATCGCCACTCCGCACGTCGCCGACGTACCGGCCGACGGCATCCTCCATCGCATCGGCCAGGTTCAAGTACCTCCGCAAGAACCGCGGCGAAAACTCGCGCGTCAACCCGAGCATGTCGTGCAGCACGAGCACCTGTCCGTCGCATCCCGACCCGGCGCCGATGCCGATGGTCGGGCACTCGAGCGACCTGCTCACATCGGCAGCCAAGCTCGCGGGAATCTTCTCAAAGACAATGGCGAAGCAGCCGATGGCGTCAAGCAGCGCGGCGTCCTCCCGCAGCCGTTGTGCCTCCGCATCTTCCTTCGCACGAACCGTGTACGTCCCAAATTTGTAGATCGACTGCGGCGTCAATCCGAGGTGCCCCATCACCGGAATCCCGGCAGACAGGATGCGCTCGATGCTCTCTTTGACTTCTCGGCCGCCTTCGAGCTTGACCGCATGGGCACCGCTTTCCTTCATGATCCGGATGGCCGACTGCAGCGCTTCCTTCGAGTTTCCTTGGTAGGTGCCGAAGGGCAGGTCCACGACCACCAGCGCCCGCTTCGCAGCGCGCACGACGGCGGAGGCGTGGTAAATCATTTGGTCCAGCGTGATGGGCAGGGTGGTTTCGTGACCTGCCATCACGTTCGAGGCGCTATCCCCGACGAGGATGACGTCCACCCCGGCGGCATCCACGATGCCGGCCATGGAAAAATCGTAGGCAGTGAGCATGGCGATTTTCTCGCCATTGTGCTTCATCGTCTGCAGCACCTGGGTGGTGATGCGGCGGGCTTCGCGGTGGACGGACATGCCACGAAGGTACGCGAAGGCGGTTAGGGGCTGGGAGGGGGTGGGGGGGCGACGCTCGGCGTCGCAGATTGAGGTTGAGATTGAGGTTGAGGTGGGGGGGCGACGCTGGGCGGCGCAGATTGAGATTGAGGTTGGGAGTGGGGCGGGGGTTGAGGGGTGGGGGGGGTGTCGGCGTTGCGCAGGATTTCGCGCTGGATTTCGTCGGTCGCCGTGCGGACTTGCCGCATCGTGTTGCCCAACGTCTTTGCAAGCGTCGGCACGCCCTTCGCGCCGAAGAGCAGCAAGTAGATCACGAGGATCAGGACGATTTCCATGGCACCCACGCCGCAAAGGTAGTCCGGGCGGAGGGATGTAACTGTTGCGCCGCTTGTGCGTCCTTTGTGGAACCCGAATCTTCTGATATGCACCTTTTTCGAATTGTTGCGCGCGGTTTTGCGTGCGTGTTGGGTTTGGCCGGCGGCGCAGCCGCGGCCCAAACTCCCTACTTCCAGCAAGTTGTGGACCATGTCATCGCCGTGCAGCTCGACGACTCGGAGCACGAATTGCACGGAAACATCACCACCACGTACACGAACCGGAGCCCGGAAACGCTGACGTTCCTCTGGATCCACCTGTGGCCGAACGCCTATTCCAGCGGCAAGACGGCTCTTGCGAAGCAGCAGTTTCGCGATGGGAACATGCTCATGTTCTATGCGTTGCAGCGAGAACTTGGTCGCATTGACTCGTTGAGTTTCACCGTGAACGGTCGGCCAGCGCGCACCACGCCGCACCCGGAACATCCGGACATTGTACGGCTTGAACTGCCTGCACCGCTCGCCCCCGGCGCGCAGCTGACCTACGCCACGCCCTTCCGCGTGGCCTTGCCGTCCGGCAGCATCAGCCGCCTGGGCCACATCGGGCAGAGCTACCAAATCACACAATGGTACCCGAAGCCCGCCGTCTTCGACCGGGAGGGCTGGCACGAAATGCCCTACCTCAACCAAGGCGAATTCTACTCCGAGTACGGCACCTTCGACGTTTCCATCACGCTCCCTGAGAACTACGTCGTGGGGGCCACCGGGGATTTCGTTCCAGGCGCGGCGGACAACGCGGCCGAAGAACGCCGGCTCGACTCGCTCGACGCCTTGACACGGCTCCGGTTCGCTTCGTCCGACCTCGCGCCGGACGATTTCCCGGCGTCGGCGACGCGGACGAAGACGCTGCGGTACCGACAGTCCGACGTGCACGACTTCGCGTGGTTTGCGGACAAGCGGTGGAATGTGCTCAAGGGCAGTGTGGTGTTGCCGCATTCCGGGAACGAGGTGACGACGTGGGCAATGTTCACGAGCGATCGGGGGGATTTGTGGGAGCGGGCGCCCGAATATTTGGCCGACGGCATCCACTACTATTCGCTCTGGAACGGCGATTACCCCTACCGCCAAGTGACCGCGGTGGACGGCACGATCAGCGCCGGCGGAGGCATGGAATACCCGAACGTGACGGTCATCGGCACCATGTCGTCGGCCCTCTCGCTCGAAACGGTCATCGTCCACGAAGTCGGCCACAACTGGTTCTATGGCATCCTCGGCACGAACGAGCGCGCCCATGCCTGGATGGACGAGGGCATCAACTCGTTCAACGAGACGCGCTACTTCGCTACGAAATACGGCGATACGCTGGGTTTTGCCGGCACGATGCTGCCGAAGGGGCTCGCGCGGACGCTCGGCTTCTCGAACCTCTCGTACCCGCTGACGGACCAGTATTCCTACCTGCTCACGTCGCGGATGGGGGTGGACCAACCGATGTCCTGCCACAGCAACGACTTCTCGTCCACGAACTACGGCACCGTCGTCTACAAAAAGACCGCTGCTGCCTTCGCCTACCTCCAAGGCGCCCTCGGCACCGAGGTGTTCGACCGCGCGATGCAGGCCTACTTCGACGCGTGGAAATTCCGGCACCCGGGCCCTGACGATTTGCGGGCGGTGATCGAGCGGGTGTCGGGGAAGGACTGCGCGTGGTTTTTTGAGGGGCTGGTGCCGACCACGGACCGCGTGGATTTCCGGGCGGGCCGGGTGCGTCGTGGGACGGGGGGGCGCGAGGTGTACGTTTGGAACCGCGGCGGGGTCGGTGGGCCGTTTGAGCTGTCGGTGCAGGACGGGGAGGGGAAGTGGACGAGTGCGGGGTGGAACGATCCGTTGCCGGCGGGGACGGGGCGTTGGGTAGCGGTGCCGGAGGGTGCACAGGCGGTGCGGGTCGACGGGGTCGAGCAGGCGCTGGAGTACGACCGGCGGAACAACACGACCCAAACGACCGGCGTGCTGCGGCGCATCGACCCCCTGGAGCTGCGGTTCATGACGGGGCTCGAGCAGCCGTACCGCACGACGGTGTCGTTCCTCCCGCTGGTGGGCTGGAACCTGCACGACGGGTGGATGCCGGGGCTCGTGGTGCACAACGAGGTGCTGCCGTTGCGGGATTTCGGTTGGCATGTAGCGCCGATGTGGGGGCTGAAGTCGGGCACACTGACGGGGTTTGCACGGATGTCGCACCGCTTCGGTCCGTGGATCGCGCGGGCAGAAGCGCGGCGGTTCAGCGCACCCGCGCAAGCAGCCGGATATGTAGAGGAAGTGTACCGGCGTGCGGCGCTGGTCGGCGAAGCGAAGTTTCACCGCCAGCCGACGTCGCCGTGGTCGTCTGCCGTGCGGGTGGAGGCGGTGGATTTGCGGTCGGATGCGGCCCCTGTTCCGGGCGAGTTTGTATTGCCGGTCGTTCCGCCACGCTCGGGTCGCCAGTCGCTCGGGGTCGCAGCCGCGGCCACATGGAAGGGCCGGCGCATCAGCCACAGCCTTGCGGTGAACGCCCGCGCGTTCGCGTTCAAGGACTACCTCTCCAGCCCGGAAGCATTGATCTTGACAGCAGACCGTTCCGCCATCTTCACTGCAGCGACCTATGCCGGTGCCTTCCGGTACGACGGAGAGAATCACACGGTAGCCTGGCGCGTGTTCGGAGGAACATCGACCGACGCAGGGGTTTTCCCGGTGCTCGTTCAGGGCCCTTCACCCACGGTAGACCCGATGCGGGATCACCTGTTCTTAGGGCGTGTGGAAGGGGGCATCGAGGGGGCACAGGTGGCCGCGTTGCACGGGGGACTCGCCGGATTCCGCGCGGGGCGTGGAAGCGATTTCGTGGTGTCGGCTACGGCCGATGCGGACCTGCCCGTCAAGCTTCTCGGCGTCTTCGCCGGCGCAGCCTTTGACGGCACCGATGCCCTTGCCTCCACGGGCCTCTACCTCCGCCTGCCGTCATCGCCCAACACGGCGGGTGGCCTGCGCAGCAGCATCCGCATCCCGCTGGCGGCCACTGGCTGGTTCAGCGAAGGCGTGACCTACCGCCCGTGGGAGTCCATCGCGGTAGTGGTCAGCATCGATGCGTTGAACCCCTTCCGCTTCGCACGCAACGTGGTGAACTGAACTCGAACGGGATGAAAACGACGAGGGGGCCACATGGCCCCCTCGTTCATTTCCAGAAATCCGAAAATCAGGCGTTTTCAGCGCGCTTCTTCGAGAAGTCGTACACGAGAGGCGTTGCGATGCACAGCGAGCTGTAGGTACCGACCCCGATGCCTACGAGCAAGGCGAAGACGAAGCCTTTGATGTTGTCGCCTCCGAGGATGAAGATGGTCAACAACACCACGAGGGTGGTTGCTGAGGTATTCAACGTCCGGCCGAGCGTGCTGTTCAAAGCGGAATTGAGCAATCCGGCAGAAACCGTGCTGGTACCGCCGCTCGCCTTGAAGTACTCCCGAATCCGGTCGAAGACCACCACCGTGTCGTTGATGGAGTAGCCGATGACCGTCAAAATCGCCGCGATGAAGGCCTGATCAATCTCCAGGGAGAAGGGCAGGATGCCGTTGAACAGCGTGAACATGCTCAACACCATCAGCACGTCGTGGATGAGTGCTACAAGTGCGCCGAGGCCGTACTGCCAGCGGCGGAACCGGAATACGATGTAGGCAAAGATGACGATGAACGAGGCGATGGTCGCATTGCGCGCGCCTGATCGGAAGTCGTCGGAGACGGTGGCATCCACCTTGTTGTATTGGTCGACCGTGTACGGCGTGTTCAAGGTTCCAAGTCCGGCGTTCAGTGCGCCGAGAATGGCTTCGTCTTGGTTCTCCACGTCGCTCTTGCTCATGAAGTTCGTCATGATGCGGAGCTTCGAGTCACCGTCCTTGGTTTGGACAAGGGGGTTGCCTTTCACACCATCTTCCGTGAACGACTCGGACAAGACATCGCGCACTTTTTGCGCATCAATGGGCTGCTCGAAGGTTACGTCGAACGTCGAACCGCCAGAAAACTCGACGCCGTAGTTCAACCCACGGGTTACGAGAGAACCCAAGCCGATGGCAATCACGAGACCGCTCGCGATGTAGTAGAGCTTTCGCTTGCTCACAAAGTCGATGGCAGAATTCGTGAACCACTCGCGCGTCAATTCTGTGGTGAAGGTGATGGGCTTCTTTTTGTCCAAACGGCTGAAAATGATTAGCCGGCTGATGACGATGGCACTGAACAGCGAAGTGAAAATCCCCGCGATCAGGGTAGTCGCAAATCCACGAACGGCGCCCGTACCGAACATGTACAGCACAATGGCCGTCAACATGGTGGTGATGTTCGCGTCGATGATGGAACTGTAGGCACCGGAGTAGCCTTCTTTGACGGATTGTGACAGAGATTTTCCGGCACGCAATTCCTCGCGAATCCGTTCATACACCAGCACGTTTGCGTCCACGGCCATACCGATGGTCAAGACGATACCGGCAATGCCCGGCAGGGTCAACGCGGCTCCGAGGGAGGCAAGCGCACCTACCAAGAAGAACAAGTTCGCAATCAACGCCACGTTTGCGATCAGACCCGCGCCTTTGTAGTACACCACCATGTAGATGAGTACCACGAGCAAGGCGATCGCGAACGACCAGAGACCGGCTTTGATGTTGTCTTCGCCGAGCTGCGCACCGATGCTTGTTTCGTCGACGATGCGCGCCGGCGCTGGCAGCGAACCGGCCTTCAGCAAACCGGCGAGGTCTTCGGCTTCCTTGAGCTTCACGTCGAGCGCTTGGCCGGATCCGAAGCTGATTTGGGAGCGGCCGTTCGTGATGGCCGACTGCACGCTGGGAGCGCTGAACACGAGGCCGTCAAGGACGATGGCCACCGCGCGCTGATTGTCTGCCGCACAGGCCTGGGTCATGGTGCCCCACGCCCCCGCACCTTCTCCGTCCATGGTCATGCTGACCACCACATCGCCGACCTCGTCGTACGAAACCCGGGCATCGACAATCGAGCGGCCGGTGAGTTTCGCCTTGCCCTTGCCGCTGTCGTCGCGGATGGCATACAGCTGGGCGACGTTGTTCGTCGGCTTCGCATCCCACATCAACCGCAAATCCCCACCCAGGGCCGCCCGAGCTTCCGGACGTGCCAGCATCGAATTGATCCGCGAGGTGTCCGATACCGCAGCATAACCGACGACGGCTCCGCGTCGGGAAGTCTCCGGCTGGAGGTAGGCGAACAGCGGGTTCTTCGCCCGGCGGTCGTCCAGCGTGAGCGAAGAGTCCGACGGCGCATTTTCGGATTCAGATGCAGCTGCGGTAGAATCGGCTGCGGCATCCGTAGCGGTGGAATCCGCGGCCACTGCGGTCGTGTCGGCCACTACCGGGGCGGCGCCGAGTCCGTAGAGGTCTGGGCGGAGCGATTTGCCGACCGCGGTGTTCGCATCTGCGACCCGCTGGAAGATTTCGTCGTTGAACCAGGTCTCCCAGAATTCCAAGTTTGCGGTGGCTTTCAGCTGCTTCCGTGCGCGCTCCCGGTCATCGATGCCCGGCAACTCGACCAGGATGCGGCCTCCGCTGACGCGTTGGACGTTCGGTTGCGCGACCCCGAGCTGGTCAATCCGCTTGCGGATGATACTCTCCGTGTTTGCGATGGCTGTCTCCGCCTCGTTCCGCAGAATGTCGAGGATTTCTGCATCCGTGGCCTTCGCCGGGAACAGGTACTTGTTCTCGAGGTTGTGGAAGATGCGCCAAAGCTCGCCTTCGGCGCCCTGCTTCGCCCACGCAGCTGCGAAGAGGTCCACGAACTCGGCTCCTGCAGCATCCGCCCGCGAACCGCGCGCTTCGTTCATGGCAGCCGTGAACTTCGGATTCGTCGAGAAATCGCTCAGCGACACAATCAAGTCTGGCACGCTCACCTCGAGGGTGACGCTCATGCCGCCTTGCAAGTCGAGGCCGAGGTTGAGCTCTTGCTCGACCACTTCCTGGTACGTGTGTCCGAAGAGCGGATAGATCTCAGCGTTTGCACTGTCGCGGAGGAACTCGCGGGCCGCCTTGCGGGCCGCTTCCTCGCGCGCAGATTCTTCTACGACCCCCGCCGACACCAGCGAGTCGGCCACATAGGCCCCGTGCTCCGCGGCCACGCGCTCGAAGCGGTTGGCCACCCAGTTGAAGCTCAACGTGTAGAGGGTGGCGAAGATGAGCAGCGAGGTGAAGATCAGGACAGCGTTCTTGTTCTGCATGTCGGTGGGTTTCAGGGCGGCAAATATAACTTAAATCCCTATCGGCAGGGACTCGGCCGCCGCGTACGCAGTACCTTCGGGCGATGTTTCGTGCGAATCCGATGCTTTTGCGCAACTTCCTCGTGTTCATGGGGCTTTTGGGTGGGATTTTGCCGCGGTCGGCTGCGCCCCTCGCGGCCCAAACTCCCGAAGCGACCTACTCGCTCGCCGTGCTGCAGTACCGCGGCGGCGGCGATTGGTATGCGAATCCCACGGCCGTCCCGAACCTCGCGCGCTTTTGCTCCCGCGAGCTCGGCATCCGACTCGCCCCGGACGCACCCTACGTCGAAGTCGGCAGCCCAGAGCTTGCCGACTACCCCTTCGTCCACATGACGGGCCACGGCAACGTCACGTTTTCGCCTGCCGAAGCCCGCAACCTCCGCGCCTACCTGCTCGGCGGGGGCTTCCTGCACATCTCGGACAACTACGGCATGGACCCCTTCATTCGCCGCGAGATGAAAAAGGTCTTTCCAGACGCGGACTGGGTCGAGGTCCCTTTCAATCACCCGATCTACAAGGCCCCGTACACCTTTCGCAACGGCCTGCCGAAGGTCCACGAGCACGACAACCTGCCGCCGAAGGGCTACGGCTTGTTCGTGGAGGGCCGCCTCGTCGCCTTTTACGATTACCAAACCGACCTCGGGGACGGCTGGGAAGATCCCCAGGTCCACCGCGACCCCGAAGCGGTCCGCCGCAAAGCGCTCGAAATGGGCGCGAACCTGGTGCGGTATGCGTTCGGGGAATGAAGCGACGCTGCGCGTCGCGGGGGTGAGGGATGAGGGTTGAGGGATGAGGGTTGAGATTGAGGTTGAGGCGCGGCTTTGCCGCGAAGGGATGAGGATTGAGATTGAGGCGCGGCTTCGCCGCGTTGCGAGTAATGACGCGACTGTGCCGAGCGGCCAGATGTGCAATCCGTTGGGCGTCGAAATGGGGATTCAATGGTGAAAGTGACGCGGAACGTCCTTTCAAACAAGGTTCAATGTCACCTCTTCAGTTTCGCCTGAGGCGTGCATCGATCTTACTTCACACACTCAATTGCCACAGCATTCTCAAATCTCCCTTTGTCCTCCACCCGTTCGAACATTTTGTCGGAGGAGTCATGAAAGCGACAAGTTCTGATTTCTCGAAAGCCCGCACGCTCTAGTTCTTGCGAAAGGGAAGAAGTGTCCCACATCCACAAGTGGTGTGAGTTCCCAAAAAACGAACTCATCAAGCCTTTGATGCCTCGCGGCCTTTCTTGGTATCCGAGGAGTGTCCCATTTATGAATGAAATGCTCGCAAGGGCATCTCCCTTCTCTAACTTGTGGATGTAATTCCGGGCGAGACACTCTAGGTCCGGGACGATGCATCGAAAAATCCCCCCCGGTTTCAGAATCAACAGGGAGTTGCTCAGCGCTTTCCGAAAGTCATGCAGTGCGAGGTGTTCAAGCGTGTGGGAACAGTACAGTCCATCGCAGCTGTTTGCTGCAATGGGCAGGCCTTTGATGATGTCCCCATACATCACATTGCTCGGGAACACAGCATTGAGCCGACCCTTAACCCATGTTCCCAGAATGGGCATTCGTTGGATCCTCAATGTCGGCGATGCATCAAAGTTGAGCCATTCTTGGGGTGCTGAAAGTCCGCACCCATACTGGACATACGTGGTTGTCATCATGCGACAATGTCTACCGAGTTGAATTCACATTTCAAGGATTCCATGGAAAACGTCAACTAGCGCTTGAGCGAAAAGCGGCGTTTAAAAGCCGTTCCGCGGCGGGGAGGGTGCCGATGAAGAGGAGGACGCCGCTGAGGTTGAAGAGGATGTGGGCGAGCGCGATGGTGGAGGCGGAGTCGTTCGGGATGTGGAGGGCGTAGGCGACGTAGGCGATGAGCGCGACGAAGGGGTGGAAGAAGAGGAGCGCGAGGGTGACCGTGATGAGGTTGAAGGCGAGGTGGAAGAGGCCGGTTTTCAGGGCGGCCCGGCTGGTGCGGACCGTGGCGAGGAGGGTGTCGGCGCAGGTGCCCAGTTCTGCTCCGAGCATGACGGCAATGCCGCCAAGGGGGGAGATGAGGTGTTGTTTGGCCAAGACAAGCACCATCCCGACGGTCGCGGAGGACGACTGCAGCAGGGCGGTAATGGCGGCGCCCATGCCTGCACCGGTCAGTGGCGATTCGGTGTGGGCCAGGGCGGCGAGGAAGCGGGGGTGGCCGTGCAGCGGAGCGACGGCGAGTTCCAGGATCCACAGGCCGAAGAAGAGCAGGCCCGCGTGGAAGAGGATGTTCGCCGAGTGGCCGCGGGTGCGCGGGATGGAGGCGAGCAGGAAGCCGAGGAGGAGGGCAGCGGGCGACCACGAGAGGATGTCGAGGGCGATGATTTGGCTTCCGAAGGTGG
>CAMCYM010000031.1 GCA_945883885.1 Chryseobacterium gleum | reverse complement strand
ATCCACTCGGCATAGTCCCCGTTTCCAGTCGAATAGGCCACGCCGAGCTCCGAGCTGTTGATGTCGTTCCAAACGCCCATGAACGTGGACTTCAGCGCCACATCTGCGGCCGCCAAAATGACATCCGAGGATTCCTTGGAGAGCTCTCTCGCTTTGCCCGTTACCTCGGCAACTGCTGGGGCCACATTCGCCCAATCGACCATCGGAAAGCCGGGGAACGGGATGATGATGCAGCCGATGGGAATGAGCATGGAGCAGCACCACGAATCGGGGATGGCTTGTGCAATGGCGCTGCCGATGGTCCAGCCGAGTCGTGCGGTCGCGATACTGACCTGGCCGGTCTGCAAGGCGAGGTCCGCAACGGCCTGTGCGGTTTCGGTAACTGCTTCATCGTATTCGAGCTTCTTACCCCGATCGTTTTGCCAATCTCCGGAGTATTCCCCTTGGATTCGTCCGATGGAGGTACCGTTTTTGTTGAGGAATGAGACGAAGTGATCTTCGTTCCGGGCTTGGTCGTTTGCGTGGTTGAGTCGGATTGCGATTCCTTGGTTCGAGGCCGCCCCACCTGCTCCGGCGTCGAAGTATGCGAGGTAGTTTTCTGGGGTTTCTTCGGAGCTAGACCCTACGACGAGTTGTCCTGCGACTTTGAGGTTGCTGGCGGGGTTTGTGAGGGCTACGGTGGAGTTGAAGGCTGCGGTGGAGTTGAAGGCGATGCTGGCATTGAAGGTAGCCGCGCCGTTGACGGTGAGGGTGCTGAGGAGGGAGTTTCCGTAGACGCTGAGGTTTGCCCCTGCGGCAGCGGCTCCGAGGGAGAGGGTTTTACCTGCGGCGAGGGAGGTATTTCCGTTGAGCTGTGTGGGGGTTTCCAGGGTGATGAGCCCGGTGGCGTTTGCGACGGAGAGGGCGTTCGCGCCGTTTGCTTTGACGAGGAGTCCTTCGTTGAGTTCGGTGGCTTTCAGGACGCGGAGTGCGCCGGCGAAGGTGCTGGCATCGGTGGCGCTGGAGGCGTTGAAGGCCTTTGCGGCGACGGCTCCGGTAGCGGAGATGGCCCCTGCGGCGGTGAGGCTGAGGGTGGGGCTTGCGGGGTTCGAGGTGTAGGCTGCGGGCGAGGCGTAGAGGTGGAGGTTTCCGGGGAGGTTTGCCTGGCCGAGGGCCCCGTTGCTGGTGGCCCGTCCGACGACGAACAGGGGGCTTGCTGCATTTCCGAGGACGGAGAGGGTTCCGTTGAAGTTGGCGGTGGAAGCGACAGAGAGGGTGGAGGTGGAGGCGTTGTTTGCCACGACGAGTTCTCCGGTGGAGAGGGAGTCCGCGACGTCGAGGGTTTCGGAGGAGATGTTCCCGGCGTTTGCGATGGAAGCGGAGGCGATGGAGGTCAAGGAAGCAGGTCCTTGGACGTCGAAGCTTCCGTTGACGTTGAGGTCGCCTTCGAGGTCTGCTTGGCCGTTGAACTGCGCGTCTCCGTTGACGACGATGTCGTTTTTGAAGGTGGCATCGCCCTGCGTGGTGAGGGACGCGACGGAGGTGGACTCGGCGGTGAGGTTGCTGAGTCGGGTGCCTGCGGAGGTGGCCACGAGGGAGTCAAGGATGGTGACCTCCCCGTTGATGACGGTATTGCCGAAGGTGTCGATGTTGAAAACGCGGTTGCGCCCGACGGTCAGACGCCCTAAGACGGTGAGGGAGTCGTGCAGGAGCGTGGACTGCAGGACCTCGAGGGTGGAATCGATGACGGTGGCTCCTCCTACAGAGAGGTCGCCGGACATGTTGAGGGCCGCGGTCTCGATGCCACCGAGGGAGAAGGTGGTTCCTTTGATGGTGGCGTCGCGCTCGACGACGAGGTTGCCGAGGATGACGACGTTGCTGTCCATTTGGACAAATCCCGAGAGGTGGGTCTTCCCTAAGACGCTGAGCTCGCCTTTGTCGAGGATCTTCTCCTCGATGGTGAGCCGCTCGGCGGCCCCGGTGAGGGAGCCGTCGTCGAGGTCTTGGGACATGCGGTTGTGCAGGGTGTCGAACTTGGCGAGCCACTCCTCGAGGGTGAGGGCGTCGATGCGGGTGATGGCCGAGGACCCGACTTGCTGGCGCTTGATGGGCTCGGGGACGACGGTGACCTCGGCGTTGTCGAAGAACTTGCAGAGGGTGACTCCGTTGTCGACGTAGGTTCCGTAGAGGCAGTTTCCGTTGCAGTCCTTTCCTTGTTCCGGGTAGGAGACGGTTCCGTTCGGTTGGCAGCTGCAGGCGTCGGAAGGCAGCTCGAAGCATCCGCAGGCGTAGATGGCGCCGGGTCCGCCGCAAACTCCGCAGGCGTCTGGGACCTGACCGGCGATGAGGCAGGGGTCGATGTCGTCGCAAATGCCGTCGGCGTCGGTGTCGGCGGTGCATCCGCCGCCGCAGTTGTTGAGGATGTCGCGGACGTTGAAGTCGCAGTCGCAGTAGACGGTGGGGTCAAATCCAGCGACCCCCGGGGTGAGTTCGCCGCAGACGCCGCAGGTGTTGCGGTAGCGGCACGCGACGTTTGCCGGGTCGTTGAAGTTGCAGGCCTGCTGGTCGGTGCAGAGGTCTTGCCCGAGGTAGTCGCAGAGGCCGTCGAGGTCGGTGTCGGTGATGCAGAAGCCGGCGCAGGAGTATCCGGCCGTGGCGTAGGCGCAAACAGCGTTTGCCGAGGAAGCGGCGATGTAGTTGCAGGCCGTGATGTCGGAGCAGTTGTCGACGGCATTGCATACGCCGTCGAAGTCGGAGTCGCCCTGCAGGACGGTTCCGGTGCCGTCGGTGGCTCCGGAGCAGGTTGCGCAGCCGGAGGGGAAGATGCAGGAGGCGTTGTCGCGGGTGGCGGTGGCGTGGTAGTTGCAGGCGGCGGCGTTGCGGCAGCCGAGGATTTCGTTGAGGTCGCAGACGCCGTTGCGGTCGGCGTCGGTGCCGCAGGGCTCCGAGGGGTTTGCGGCGTAGTTGCAGACGGTGACGTCGGAGCAGAGGTCGCTGCTGTTGCAGACGCCGTCGCCGTCGGAGTCCGTCAGGACGACGGTTCCGGAGCCGTTGGAGGGGTTTCCGGCACAGGCCTCGCAGGCGGCCGAGGCAAAGCGGCAGAGGGCGGCGTTGTGGTCGGTGGCAGCGGCGTTGTAGTTGCAGGCGGTGGCGGTGGTGCAGCCGAGGACTTCGTGGGAGTCGCAGATGCCGTCGGCATCGGCATCCGTCAGGCAGGCGGTATTTGCCGGGTAGAGGACCGCGTTGTAGTTGCAGGCGGAGACGTCGGTGCAGTTGTCAGCGGTGTCGCAGAGGCCGTCGGAGTCGGAGTCGGAGGCGTCTCCGTCGACGAGGCCGTCGTTGTCGGCGTCAAGGCCGGCGACGCATGCGCCGCAGTCGTTGAGGAACTTGCAGGCGGCCGTGGGAGAGGCGTCGTAGTTGCAGGCAGCAGTGTTCGTGCAGAGGTCCGAGGTGTCGCAGACTCCGTCGCCATCGGCGTCGGAGGTGTCTCCGTCGACGAAGCCGTCGTTGTTCGCGTCCAGGCCGGCGACGCATGCGGCGCAGTCGTTGAGGAACTTGCAGGCGGCGGTGGGGGATGCGCTGAAGTTGCAGGCGAGGGGGTTCGTGCAGAGGTCGGGGGTGTTGTCGCAGACGCCGTCGTCGTCGGTGTCCACGCCGGATCCGCCGCAGACGCCACAGGCATCCTCGTACTTGCAGTAGAGGGTCGAGCAGGAGACCCCGCGCGGAGTGACCCCGTAGCCGAGGTCGGCGTCGAGGAAGCAGGGCTCGGTGGCCGAGGCGCTGTAGTTGCAGGCGAGCGAGTCGGTGCAGCCGACCACTTCGAGCGGGTCGCAGACGCCGTCGTCGTCGCTGTCGTTGTCGGTGTAGCGGCCGATGGAGTGGGTGGTGCCGATGCCGAGCAGGATAGCCACGGAAGCCGAGAGGGTGACGGTGGAGTCGGCGGGCGTGCAGGTGTCGCAGGAGTTGTCGTCTAGCGAGAGGCTGTACTGGGAGGTGCCGGAGGAAGAAGAGGAGGTGCTGGCGGTGTGGTACTTGCAGGAGCCGTCGTCGAGGTTCGCGTGGAGGAAGTAGTTGCAGGCCGTGGCGTCGCGGCAGCCGAAGACCTCGCGGTCGTCGCAGACCCCGTTGCCGTTCGCGTCCGTGCAGCAGGCCGTGTTTGCGGCGTCGTCGTAGTTGGGGGCGAGGCGGTTTGTGCAGTTGTCTGAACCGTCGCACTTGCCATCGTCGTCGGTGTCCGTTTGGCAACTTGCATTCGCGTGCGCGGCGGCATTGTAGTTGCACTTCAGCTGGTCCGTGCACAAGTCGAGTGCCCCCCCACTTGCTAGAGTGGTTACGCTGTTCACCGGCTGCTCAGAAGCGCAGAAGGAGCCGAGGGAGTAGTCGCCGATGCCGTCGCCGTCTTCGTCGGCGTAGTACGTGACTTTCAGCACGCAGGCGAGGTTTGAGGCGGCGTCGTAGTTGCAGGCCGCCGTGTTCGAGCAGAGGTCGACGCTGTTGCACACGCCATCGCCGTCGCTGTCGGACGTGACCAGCGTGCCGCTGCCGTCGCCCGGGTTCGTGCTGCCGGCCCACGAGCAGGCCGTGCAGGGCTCGACCCCCGCGAAGACGCAGGAGCCGTCGTTTTTCGTGGCCGTCGCGTCGTAGTTGCAGGCCAAATGCTCCATGCAGCCCGCGCAGCTCAGGTACTCACACGGCAAGGACACGTTGTAGTTGCATGCCGTGGGGTCCGTGCAGGTAGGCGGCGTGGTCGCGTCGAAGGCCCCTGCAGGGAACGCAATCGTGAGGAGCAATACCGCATGCAGGAGACCTGCGAAAAGCCTGGGGCTGGAAGTGAAGTGGATCATCGTAGGATGCAGCAAATCAGGCCGGAATACGTGAAAAATGGTTAACGAGTTCAATAGTACGCCGAATGATTTAGAATCCGCGACAAAATCATTTAAATAGTGCCTGAAAGATGATGTTTTGCCGCTGCAACCTGGCATGTGCTGGGCGCGTATCTTGGAGCCATAAACCGCCTGATTGCCATGCGACGCACGTTCCCCTTGCCGAAGTTCCGCTTGCTTGGTTGGGCGATGAGGTTGCTGGTGCTCAGCTCGGCCACGCCTCCCGCCGCTTCGGACTTGAGTTTGGTCCTCAGGCATGCCGGAAAGAACACGTTTACGGTGGCCATCACCGACCGCAGCGACGACACCCGCAAGCGGTTCTCGCCGCCCTACACCATCGAGGTGCGCATCGGGGACCAGGTGCAGCGCCTGCTCGATCCGGCGACGGGGCAACCGCTTACGCTCCGTCTGTCCGATGAACAACCGCGTACTGCCATGTGCGATGAACTCACTCTGCCCGGCGCAGCGCCCGGTGTCTACCTCCTGCGGGCCACGGCGATGCAAGGGGGGCGCGTGGCCGATGTCAGGCCATTTGAGGTCCGTACCCAAGTGGGATGCGTCAATCCCGTCCGGACCACGTACATGGAGTGTTTCCTGAACTGCGAAAAGTGGGAAGTGCGGTGGTGATCCGCGCGGTCGGCGCCGGGTGCGTGTTCGCAGGGACCTTGGTCGGCTTCAATGCCTTGTATGGCGAGATGTTGCCCGGTGCGCGGAGGCATGCCGAAAAGCTGCACGCGGCTGACGGAGAAGAGGTTTGGGCTGTCATCGGTTCGAGCAATGTGCTGACGGCGCTCGATGCGCGGATGCTGGATTCGCTCGATGCTGCGCACCACCGGGTGTGGTTCAACGTGGCGGCACCGGGGCTTGCGGGCGAGGCGCTGTTGAGCGAGGCGCTGGCCTTTGTCGAAGCACGCGAGTCGGGCACGCTGAGCGGGTTGTGCGTGGAACTCATCGGGTCGCCGTTGCACGCTCCGCAGGTCGATCGCCGCACTGCGCGGTGGGTGCCGTGGAGCGCGGCGCTGGAGGCGCACCACGAGGCGGCACGAGACCCCAGGGACACTGCGGGGGTAGGACACCACGGGCGTCGGCTCGTCGAGCACGCCATCCTCCGCAGCACCACGGGCCTGCATGCATGGTTGCATCCCGAACGCTCGGAGGAAGAAGGGGATGGGAAAGGCGGCACCATGGCCGAGGGAGCTTGGAATGGCGTGCCTGACAGTTTGCGCAAGGTGCGACTGGGGTCAGAGGAGGCGACCTTCCGTGCCTTCGCCGGAACTCCGATGCCGCCCGCTGCTTCGGTGTTTCCGCTGGCGCAGCTGCACCGTCTGCAACGCGCCTGCCGACAGAAAAACGTCGCGCTCGTGGTGTGCGTGCAGCCCGCCTCTGGCCAGGCAGGATGGGTCGGGCCGGTTGCACGCCTGCTCGGGGCGCCTCCTGTGCTACTCGACGGGGGACAGCGGCCGACACCTTTTGTGACGCTTGCACTCCTCGCAGACCCGGTGCACGTGAACAGGGAAGGTGCGCGGCGCGTGACCCAAGCGTTTTACGAAGAGCTGCGCCGCCGCGAAATCCTGAAGTGATGCTGTTCAACTCGCTGGATTTCTTGCTGTGGCTGCCCGTACTTCTGCTCGCGTACGGAGTGCTTCCGGTGCGGCATCTGCGGGTCCGGCAGGCCGTGTTGCTGGCGGCGAGCTACCTGTTTTATGGCTATTTCGATGCGCGGTTTCTGCTGGTCCTGTGGGCGTCGACGGCCATCGATTTTGTGGCAGCGCGGCAGATTGCGGCGGCAGGAAGTGGCACCCGCCGCAAGATTTGGCTCGCAAGTTCGCTGGCCACAAACCTCGGCCTGCTGGTCTATTTCAAGTACGCAGGCTTCTTTGTGGAATCCGCGGCGGCCCTGCTCGATGCGCTCCACATGCCGTACAGCCCGCTTGCCCTGCAGGTGGTCATGCCGGTGGGGATCAGTTTTTATACATTCCAAACCCTAGGCTACACCCTCGACGTGTACCGCGGCCGCATCGCTCCGGAGCGCAGCCCCCTCGCCTTCGCCCTGTTCGTCGCCTTCTTCCCCCAGCTGATGGCCGGGCCCATCGAGCGCGCGAGCGACCTGCTGCCCCAACTCCGTCGGCTCCCCGTCCCTGCCTGGTCCGATGTGCGCAGCGGGGTCCGCTGGTTTTTGCTGGGTCTCGTGAAGAAGGTCGTGATCTCCACGGCATTGTACGAACATGCTTCGGGGCTCTATCTCAATCCGGACTTGCGTTCCACGCCTGAAGCTTGGGTGCTCAGTTCCTTGATTCTCATCCACATCTACATGGATTTCTCCGGCTATTCCGACATGGCGGTGGGGCTGGGGCGCATGTTGGGCATTCGGCTCAGCGCGAACTTCGACCGGGTGACTGCAGCGCGCAACGCGCCCGATTTGTGGCGGCGGTGGCACCGCACGCTCGGGCGTTGGTTCCGCGATTACGTCTTGCTGCCACTCTCCCGGGCAGGTGTGCCGCGCAGGATGGCCATCTTCATGACATTCAGCGCGGTAGGTCTATGGCACGGGGCGCAGTGGACGTATGTGGTGTGGGGCATGCTCATGGGTGGAATGTGGCTCTTCGACGATGCCACGCGCTGGCAGGAACGGGTTACGGTTTTTCTGCCGCCGGCGGTGGCCCGCCGCGTCCAAACTCTCCTCACGCTCACCGCCTTTCTCTTCATCTGCCAACTCTTCGCCGTCCCCACCCTTGCCGACGGCGCCACCCTGATGCGCACCCTCCTCGGCTTCCCGTCGCCCTTTCCGGATCCGTTCACCCCGTTGCCACGTGCGGTGCTTCTTGCTTGCGGGTTGTTCTTCGCGCTGGAGTTCTTTCCGCCGCTGCTCGAGGACCGGCTGCGCAGGTTTCCGCACTGGAATACCCGGTGGGTCTTTGTGCGGGATGTAGTGGTGATTCCCGTTGCCTTGGCCCTGTGCGCGGAGGGGCTGCTGCAGTCGCGGGAGTTTGTGTATTTTCAGTTTTGAGTTAGGGAGAGAATTCGCGGTTGAGGATTTCGCTCAGTCGGTCCGGTTGTTCGAGGGTGAGGAAATGGCCGGAGCCGGGAATGACGATGGGGTTTTGCATGCGGTGGGGGCGGAAGAGTCGGTCGCGGTCGCCTACGATTTGGAGGTAGCGGGCGGGGCGCTCGCGGCGGTCCCAGTCGAGGATGGCGTTGACGGCGAAGTGCAGGAAATCAGGGCCGTAGGTGCGTAGGTTTTCGTAAAACCACCCGCGGTCCGCCTGCGACTTGAACCCCATGAACGTGTCGCTCAACCGGTTGATGCGCATCAATCCGCTCGGGGTGAACCACTTGCCCGTACGCAACTGGCTCAGCGCCCGCATCCGCCGCGGAAACTCAGCGCGGGAAGCCGGGGCACTCAGCAGGACGAGCCGGTCGGCCGGAAGCAGCGCATGCAATTCGCAGGCGAGCATGCCGCCCATCGAGGAGCCGATGTACACCACCTCCCGGCCTTGCCGGTCGGGCAGTTCGTCGGCAAGGACGCGCGCGTAGTCTGCCAAACTCCGAACGCCCGGTACCCAGCGCCACCGAATCGGGTGCGGGGTACCGAAGGAGAGCTTGAGGGGTTCGAACAGCCGCTCATCGGCCGCCATTCCGGGAATCAGGACGAGCAGGGGCTTCTGTTCCATCGCACCCCGGAAGGTACTTCATCAGGCCTTGCGCACGAACTCGGACTTCAGCCCCATGGCGCCGAAGCCGTCGATCTTGCAGGCGATGTTGTGGTCGCCTTCGACGAGGCGGATGTTCTTGACTTTCGTGCCGGCTTTGACGGGCTTCGGGGCGCCTTTGACAGGGAGGTCTTTGATGACCACCACGTCGTCGCCGTCCGTTAGAACCGCTCCGTTCGCGTCCCGGACAGCGGCATCAGGCGCTTCGGCGGTCGCGGCCTCTTCCGCTGGATCCCAGCTGTGACCGCATTCGGGGCAGTTCATCAAGGTGCCGTCGGAGTAGCCGAAGGGGGAACGGCAGGCCGGGCAGGATTCCGCACGTGAATCAGACATGGCCGCAAGATAAGGTGCGGTGGTGGGGCCGTGGTTTTGAAATACCTTGCCGTAAAATCCCATTGCAATGTTGGAAGTGCTCGTGTTGGTTGCGGCTTTGGCGTCGGTGGTGGCGTGCGGTGCGGTATTGCTGGGACGGGGGAAGTCCGATGGGCTGGAGCGGAAGCTGTCCGAAGAGTTTCAGCTCAACCGCAAGGAGATGAGCGAGGAGGCCCAGCGGGCACGGGACGAGCAGCGGAAGATGCACGCAGAAATGCGGACGTCGCTGGAGGATCAAGGGAAGGCGCTGGCAGAAGGCGTGCGGGTGCAGGTGGGGGATTTGGCCCGCTCGATCGAAACCCAACACCACCGCGCGCTCGAAGCGTTCAAGGACGTGCGCGAAACCGTTGATAAGCAGCTCAAAGAGATGCGGGAAGACAACGGCCGCCGCCTCGAGGAGATGCGCAAAACGGTCGATGAAAAACTCGCCACCACGCTCGAACAGCGGCTCGGCGAGAGCTTCAAACAGGTCAGCGAACGCCTCGAACTCGTGCACAAGGGGCTCGGCGAAATGCAAACCCTGGCCATCGGCGTGGGCGATTTGAAAAAGGTCCTCAGCAACGTGAAAACGAAGGGCATCCTCGGCGAGTACCAACTCGGCAACATCCTCGAGCAGCTGCTGCCCCGCGAGCAATACGAGGAGAACATCGCCACCCGCCCCGGCACAAACGAACGCGTCGAGTTTGCCATCCGCATGCCCGGCTCGAGCGAGAACGAATCTGTCCTGCTTCCCATCGACTCGAAGTTCCCGCTGCAGGGCTACGAGGACCTGCTCAACGCCCGCGAAACCGGCGACCTCGCCGCCATCCTCGCCGCCGAGAAAGCCCTTGCCCGCACCATCGAGTCCTTCGCGAAGGACATCAGCACGAAGTATGTCGAGCCGCCGTTCACGACAGACTTCGGGATCCTGTTCCTGCCCATCGAAAGCCTGTATGCGGAAGTGCTGCGGCATCCCGGCGTGTTCGAAACGCTGCAGCGCAAGTACCGCATCACGGTGACGGGACCGACCACGATGTCCGCGCTGCTCAACAGTTTGCAGATGGGCTTCCGCACCCTTGCGGTCACGAAGCGGAGCAGCGAGGTGTGGAGAATTCTCGAAGCTGTCAAGACGGAGTTCGCGCAATTCAGCGAACAACTCGAGAAGGTGGACGACCGGCTGGGCAAGGCGAAGTCGGAGCTGGAAAAGCTCCGGACGACACGCACCTCAGTGATGCAGCGCAAGTTGCGTGAAGTCGGCACGCTGGACGAGCGGGAAAGCCGGGAGGTGCTGGAGTTGCCGATGGAGGAAGGGGAGGGAGGTGGAGATTGAGATTGAGGTTGAGATTGAGATGGGGTTGGGGTTGTGGGTGAGGGGTGAGGGGTGAGGGGTGAGGGATGAGGGATAAGAGTGAGGGTTGAGATTGAGATTGGGGTTGGGGCGCGGCTGCGCCGCGGAGGGATGAGGGATGAGGGATAAGAGTGAGGGATGAGTTTGAGATTGAGGTTGGGGTTGGGGCGCGGCTGCGCCGCGGAGGGGTGAGGGTTGAGGGGCGAGGGATCAGGGATGAGGGATGAGGGGTATGGAGGTCCTCGGCTGCGCTTTCTCGGGGGATGTTCGGGTGCAGGTGGTTCGAAGCAACTTTTAGGGTGTATGTGTAGTTTTTAAGTTCTCTGAGCGTCTCACGAGTAGGAAAATGAATCCAAGCAAAGTTCTTCTCGCGTTGTGCGCTGTTTTTGCAGGGCAGAAGGTCCAGGGTCAAATGGAGGGCTATGTTTGGCATTTTGGCCAAGGGAAATGCCTTGACTTCAACTCGGGCGTGGGGGTGGAAGTTGAAGGAAGCGCGATGTGGACATTTGAGGGCTGCGCATCCTTCTGCGATGCCGCTGGGAATGTGCTGTTTTACACGAATGGCGGGGGGCGAATTCCCGCGGTTGGTCAGGACACGGGTCACATTTGGGACAAGAACAACACTGTGATGTACGACATGCAGGGTGTTGAAGGTGGCGGGTTCAGTGCGGCACAATCTTCCGTCATTGTCCCGAAGCCGGGTGCATCAGACGTCTACTATGTTTTTACTGTGGATGAAATTGAGCACTATGTAGACGCAACGCCCGAGGTGCTTGCAGCTGAGCCGAATGGGAGGGGGTTTCGGTATTTCACCGTGGACATGGCGCTCAATGCCGGATTGGGCGGAGTGGTGGAGGCAGATGTTCCGGTGCACGATGCCTCCTTCGAAGGGCTGTGCGCGATTCGCCATGCGAACGAAGTGGATTATTGGATTCTGATCAACCAAGATTCGACGGGCATCGGGGTCTACAGCGTTACAGCAGCTGGGGTATCGCTTGCATCGGTCTTCCCGACGAATGGGCCGGCAACAAGCCCGATCAAGGCGGCGCCGGGTACGCTCTTCGGCTCGCCATGCTGCGTGAAGGTGGTTGC
>CAMCYM010000030.1 GCA_945883885.1 Chryseobacterium gleum | reverse complement strand
AGGTTTGGCTGTGAAAATCGCTGAGTGATGCGCGGAGCCATCACGTATTTCATTCGGTATGCCCTCGTCGGCGACCTGATCACGTTTGCCATTCTGCTGGCGGGCGTCGCCAGCCTTGGCAAAATCCGGTCAAACTTCTTTCCAGAGGTTGAGTCGAAGGTGATTGTGGTCCAAGTGGTTTATCCTGGAGCAGCGCCGGCAGAAATCGAAGAGGGGGTCGTCGCGAAGATCGAGGAGAACTTGCAAGGCATCGCCGGCATCGACCAGGTGCGGTCGGTGTGCACGGAGAATGCAGGGACCATCACGGTGGAGACGGTGGATGCGAACCGCACGGACGCGGTGCTCCAGGATGTCAAGAACGCGGTGGACCGGATTGCTTCGTTCCCGGTAGGCATGGAACCGCCCATCGTCTTCAAGCGGGAGGCCATCGGGACGGCCATGGTGCTGGCGTTGAGCGGCACGGAGGATTTGGCGCAGCTGAAGGAAGAAGCCCGGAGGATTGAGCAGACGCTGCGCGGGATGGAGGGCATTAGCCAAGTTGAACTCAGCGGTTTTCCGGATGAGGAAATCGAAATCCGGGTGCGCGAGGACGAGCTGCTTGCGCGTGGTCTGACGATTCCCCAAGTAGCGGCAGCGGTGCGCGCGGCGAACATCGAGGCCACGGGCGGCAAGGTGCGGACGGAGGGTCGCGAACTCGTGGTGCGCGGGCGATACCGGCAGTACCGGGCGGAGGAGCTGCGTACCATCGTGGTGAAGGCAGATCCGGACGGACGGCAAGTTCGCCTCAACGAAATCGCCGAGGTGGTGGACCGGTGGGCGGAGGATGACCCGACGCGGAGCTGGTTCAACGGTCGGCCGTCGGTGATCGTGACCGTGAACAACTTGAATTCGGAGGACATCCTCGGCATCACGGAGACGTGCAGGTCGTTTGTGGAGCAATACAACGCGGACAGCAACGGACTGCGGCTCGATGTGGTGCGTGACGGTTCCGTCGTGCTGCGGCAGCGCATCGATTTGCTCACGGAGAATGGGATCCAGGGGTTTTTCCTGGTCATCCTCTTCTTGGCGCTTTTCCTCAACTGGCGGTTGTCGTTTTGGGTGGCCATTTCCATTCCGGTCTCGTTTGCCGGGATGTTTGCTTTGGCCTTGTGGCTCGGGATCACCATCAATGTGATTTCACTCTTCGGGATGATCATCGTGGTGGGCATCCTCGTGGACGATGGCATTGTCATCACCGAGAACATCTTCCAACACCATGAACGCGGGGCGTCCCGCTTTGATGCCGCAGTGAATGGCACCCTGGAGGTGCTGCCAGCGGTCGTTGCGGCGGTATTGACCACCGTGGTGGCGTTTGCGGCATTCTTCTTCATCGAGGGCCGGCTCGGGGATGTGTTCGGGGACATGGCCGTGGTCATCATCGTGACGCTGTTGATTTCGCTGGTCGAAGGGGCGCTCATTTTGCCGGCTCACGTAGCGCATTCGAAAGCGCTCCGCCGGGACGTGGCTCCGAGCAAGTTCGACCGGGGGGTGGGTCGTTCGCTGGACTGGTTCAAGGACCGGGTATACGGTCCGGTGCTGAACCTTGCTTTGAACCGCCCTTGGCTCGTCTTCAGTTCCACGGTGGCTATTTTCCTCATCGTAGTTCCGGGCTTGATCGGGGGTGGGTTCGTAAAGACCACTTTCTTCCCCTTCGTTGAGGGTGACAACATCAACGTCGCGCTGACGATGGAGCCGGGCACGCGGGAGGAACTGACGACTGCGGAGCTCGACCGCATCGAGCAGGTCGTCTGGGCGATGAACGATAGCATCAAAGCCACCCGAGAAGATGGACTCGATGTGGTGCTGGCGGTCGACAAGCGCGTGGGTCCCGCGCCATGGAATGGATCACTCGCCATCCAGTTGCTCGATGGAGAGACGCGGAACCTGCAGTCGGTGCAACTTAGTGGGATGATCCGGACGAAGGTGGGTCCGGTGTTTGGGGCGGATAACTTGAGCTTTCAAGCGTTTTCGCCCTTCGGTCGTCCGGTGGCGGTGTCGCTCTTGGGCGACAACTTGGCGGAATTGCGGGCCGCCACGGAGGAGTTGAAAGCGGCGTTGCAGCAGCGGGATGACGTGAAGGATGTGACCGACAACTACGAAGAAGGGCTGGAGGAACTCGAGGTGCGCTTGACGCCTCGTGGGTATGCGTGGGGCCTGACGGCGGCTGATGTGATCGGCCAAATCCGCCAAGCCTACTTCGGCCAGGAAGTCCAGCGGTTGCAGCGCGGCCGTGACGAAGTACGTGTCTGGGTGCGGTTTGCTGCCGAGGACCGGTCCGACGCAGGAGACCTCGAGGACCTGCGCATCCGCACTCCCGCGGGCGGGCTCGTGTCGCTGAGCGAGGTGGCCGATGTGAAAATGACGCGCGGTGTCACCGCCATCAACCGGTTGCAGGGCCGCCGTGAAATCCAAGTGGGGGCGGACTTGGCCTATGCGAAGGCGAGTGCCACAGACATCAACGGGGAGCTGCAGTCGGCGGTGGTGCCCGGAATTTTGGCCAAATACCCCTCTGTTTCAGCCAGTTACGAGGGCCAAAACCGCGAAACCATCAAGTCCCAAAAGAGCATCGAACGCGTCCTGCCCATCGTTTTGCTCGTGATGTTCTTCATCACGGTGCTGACCTTCCGGTCCCCCTTGCAGGCCGTTGCGGTTTTTGCCCTGATTCCGTTTGCACTGATCGGCGTGGTCGGTGGTCACTGGTTGCTTGGGGCGCAGATCTCCATGTTCTCGATGCTCGGGATGGTCGCGCTGCTCGGCATCTTAGTCAATGACGCCCTCGTCTTCGTGGCGGCGTACAACGGCTATCTGAAGGAGGGCATGCCGATTCGAGCCGCCATCCGGGAAGCCGGAATGACACGCTTGCGGCCGATTTTCCTCACGACGGCGACAACGGTGGCGGGCCTCGGTCCGCTGGTCTTGAACACGTCCTTCCAGGCCCAGTTTCTCGTTCCGATGGCGATTTCGGTGGCATTCGGCCTGCTGTTTCTGACGGCCTTGACCCTTGTGTTGCTTCCGGTTTTCCTGCTTTGGATCAATCCTTTGCACAGCTGGTGGCAGTGGGTCCTCGGCGGGGTTTGGCCGCGCGGGGAAGCCGCGGAGCCCGCCATCCGCGAAGAGGTGGAAATTCAATCCATGCAGAACGACTGACCATGCGCACCTGGATCTTGCTCATCGGGCTGTGCAGTGCGGCCGCTGCCGCGGCCCAAACACCGCTCACCCGCGCCGACGCGGTCGCGCGCGCCTGGCAAAAGAACCTCGGGCTGCAGGTAGCGCAGCTGCAGGAGCAGGCCGCGGAGGTGAACAACGTTTGGGGCGCCGCCGGCGCCCTGCCCACCGTAGGCATCACCTCCTCCCTCTCCACCGCAGTCTCCGACCAAACCCGCAACCCGACCTCGTTCATCCAAGCGCGCCTCGGCTCGCAGTCCTTCAACTCCGGCGCGAACGCCGCCTGGACCCTCTACGATGGCGGCGGCATGTTCGCCACGAAGCGCTCGCTTGAACTGCTCGCGGAACAGGCCGGCGGACAGGCGGCGCTCCTCGCGGAGCAGACGGCCGTGGCAGTCCTCGTCGCCTACGACGCGGTCCTCGTGCAGCAGGCCTTCGTCGCTGTCCTCGAGGAGTCCATCGCCCTATCCCGCGACCGCCTTGCGTGGTCGATGGCGCGCACCGAGCTCGGGGTATCCAGCACGTTCGACCGCCTGCAGTTTGAAAATGCGGTACTTGCGGACAGTTCTGCACTGCTGCAACAGCGCCTTGCCGTCTCCACCGCGGTGCGCAACCTGAACCGGCTGATGGGCGAGCAGGAGGACGCGGTTTGGGCGCTGACTTCAGCGCTCGACGTCCCGGCCGCTGCGCCTGCCTTGCCCGCTTTGCGCACCGAGGTGCTGGCAAATGCCCGGGCAGTCCGCAATGCGGTACTCGCCCAGTCCATCGCCGAAGTGGGCATTGACCAAGCTGAAGCACGGCTCTATCCGGTCGTCGGGCTCTCCACCGCCCTGTCAAACCAGCAAAGCCAATTCAACGTCGGCGACCTCCGCAAATCTGGGGCAGTCCTGCAAGCCTCCGCCCTGCTCACACTGAACTTCAACGTATTCAACGGCGGTGCCACCCGCCGCGCCATTGAACAAGCACAGATCCGCACGGACATCGCCGGCTTGACGCTGGAAAACGAGCGCAGCGAGGCTGCTCGGCTGCTCGCCGACGCGCACGAGCGCCTCGAATTCTCGCTCGACGTGCTGCGCCTTGCACGCGCCACATCCGACAACGCGGCCCAGCTCACGGCCATCGGCGCGGAGCGCCTCAGCTTCGGTGTTCTCAACTCCTTGAATTACCGGGATCTCCAGCTCGCGCTGCAACGTGCCCGCGTCCAAGAACTCACCGCGATCCAAGCGGCCCGCGCGGCTGCCACGGACATCGAGCGTCTGCGCGGCGCACTCGCAGCTGCTTCGCCGCTCTGAAACAGGGACGCGCCTCATCCCTCCACCTCCTCGGCGCCGAACTGGAAGCCGATGGGGTCGGAGGAGGTCGCTTCGTCTTGTTCCCATTTGGCCAGACGGTCGAAGAAGTCGGAGATGGCCCGGTCGATGGTGCCCGCGTCCAATTCTTCGACGGACCAATCGCTCAGGGGCTCCACGGTCGGCGCACCCTCTGGCGTCATGGCCTCACATTGTGGGAGGTGCATCCAGGCGGAGATGCGGCCGTTCGGCAGTTGGGAGAAGATGAGTGCGCCGTGCTCTTTCATGAGCGGGCGGTCGTTCTGCATCAGCCGGTTGTAGGCGGCGTCGGGGTTGTATTGGAACGGGGAGGGCCGGCGGCCGAGGTTCGCGACGACGGATTCGCGGTGGGTGTAGACGTCGTTGACTTCGACGGTCCAGGTGATGCCACAGGAGCGGCTGATGGATTCGAGGGTGTGGACGAGGGTGTCACGGAGGCGGGGCCACGCTGCGCGCGCGGTTTCGATCTCGGCGAGTGCAACCCGGTATTTCTCGATGCTGCGTTCGACGTTTGACATGGGTTCAGTCGGCTGAGGGAATGATGGCGTGGCCGCCGGCCAGCAGGTAGCGCTCGCGTTCGAAAAGGGCGATGTCCGCACGGACCATCTCGGAGCAAAGGGCTTCGAGTGTGACCGTCGGTGTCCAGCCCAGCACCTCTCTGGCCTTCGTGGCATCGCCGACCAGCAAGTCGACCTCGGCGGGCCGCAGGTACCGCGGGTCCAGGGCCACCCGGACGGTCCCGGTGGCGGCGTCACGCCCGACCTCGTCGGCTCCCGTTCCTTCCCAAACCAGCCGCACCCCCACCTCCTCGAACGCCATCTCGACGAAGCGGCGGATGGACGTCGTCCGACCGGTGGCGAGCACGTAGTCGTCTCCGGACGGTTGCTGCAACATGCGCCACATGCCCTCCACATAGTCGCGGGCATGGCCCCAGTCGCGTTGGGCGTCGAGGTTCCCGAGGTGCAAGACAGACTGCATGCCGAGGTGGATGCGGGCGACGGCGCGCGTGATTTTGCGGGTGACAAAGGTCTCGCCGCGCAGCGGGCTCTCGTGGTTGAACAGGATGCCGTTCGAAGCGTGCATACCGTAGGATTCCCGGTAGTTTTTGACAATCCAAAACCCGTACAACTTCGCAACGCCGTACGGGCTGCGGGGGTAGAACGGAGTGGTTTCGCGCTGCGGCACTTCCTGAACGAGGCCGTAGAGTTCCGAGGTCGAGGCCTGGTAAAACCGCACATCGCGCTCCATGCCGAGGATGCGGATGGCCTCGAGCAGCCGCAGCGTGCCGATGCCGTCCGCGTTCGCCGTGTATTCCGGCGTGTCGAAGCTCACCTTCACGTGGCTCATCGCGGCGAGGTTGTAGATCTCGTCCGGGGCGACCTCTTGCACGATGCGGATGAGGTTCGTCGAGTCCGTCAGGTCGCCATAATGGAGGCGGAGGCGGATGTTTGAATCGTGCGGATCCTGGTACAGGTGGTCGATGCGCGCAGTGTTCAGGGAGGACGCGCGGCGCTTGACGCCGTGCACTTCGTACCCCTTGGCGAGCAGCAGCTCGGTGAGGTAGGCGCCGTCTTGGCCGGTGATGCCGGTGATGAGTGCCTTTTTCATGGTCGTTGCTTTTGCCAAATGTACCCAGCGCCCCGCCTTCCCCGCCTCAGCTACCCGCGAACTCCTGCCGCTCCACCAGCCGGTGGTACGCCCCGCCTGCCGCCATCAGCTCGTCGTGCGTTCCCACTTCGACCAACCGGCCGGCTTCGAGCACCGCGATTCGGTCCGCTGCCCGCACCGTGCTGAGCCGGTGTGCGATGACCAGGCTCGTCCGGCCCCGCATCAGTTCTTGCAGCGCCGCCTGCACTTCGTACTCACTGGCCGTATCCAGCGCGCTCGTGGCCTCGTCTAACACGAGGAGGTCGGGATTGCGCAAAATGGCCCGCGCGATAGCGATGCGCTGCCGCTGCCCCCCGGAAAGCTGCACCCCGCGCTCCCCGACGCGGGTCTCCATGCCCTCGGGAAAGGCCGCGATAAAATCCAGCGCATAAGCCCGCCGCGCCGCATCCCGGATGTCCTCCTCCGACGCCCCGGGCCGTCCGTATGCGATGTTCTCCCGCAGATTCCCCCCGAAGAGGATGACCTCCTGCGGCACGTAGGCGATCCGCGACCGGTACGGCGTCAGCGGGTAGCTGGCGATGGGCGCGCCGTCGACAAGGAGGGTGCCGGAGGTCGGTTCACGGAAACGCAGCAGCAGCGCGGCCACGGTGGACTTCCCGGCTCCGGAGGCCCCCACCAGCGCTACCTGTTCTCCGGACCGGATGTGCAGCGTGAACCCGTTGAGTACTTCGACTTCAGGCCGGGTGGGGTAGTGGAAGTGGACGTTTTCAAATGCAACATCTCCGGAAAGGGAGAGGTGGGGTTGAGGTTGAGATTGAGGTTGAGGTTGAGGTTGAGATTGAGGTTGAGATTGAGGTTGAGATTGGGGTTGGGGGGTGATGGGTTCGCGGTCTTCGCGGAGGAGCTCGAGGAGGGATTCGATGGCTCCGAGTCCTTTTTGGAGCTCGGAGAACATCGCGGCGAAGCCGCCGATGGAGCCGGCGACGAGCCCGGTCATCAGCAGAAAGGAGAGGAAATGGCCGCTCGCCAGCCCGCCGGCCGCCATCAGGTCCGCGCCTTTGAAAATGACCAGCGTGATGGCCCCGAAGATGAACAGGATGATGAACGAGGAGAACGCGCCGCGCCAAACTGCGCCACGCATCGCGAGGGTTCGGATGCTCGTCGTGCGCTCTGCATACTTCGCCAGCTCGAGGCCTTCATTCGCAAACGCTTTGACACCGACAATGCCCGTGAGCGCTTCTTGGACGATGGAATTCGATTCGGCAACTTCGTCTTGTGTCCGCTTCGACAGCCGCTTGATGAACCGACCGAAGCCCATGGCCGCGAGGATCATCACGGGCAGGGTGACGAGCATGAGCAGGGTGAGGGTGACGGAGAAGTACATCAAGGCTGCGATGCCGCCTACGACGACGATGAGTTGGCGCAGCAACTCGGCGAGGGTGACCGTGAAGACGTTTTGGATGGCGGTGATGTCCGCGGAAATGCGGCTGTTGAGGTCGCCCACGCTGCGCCGGTCAAAAAAGCCCATCGGCAGCGCGATGACCGCGGCAAAGGCATCGTTGCGCATCCGCTGCGTCATGTCCTCGGTCATGCGGGCGAAGAGCCAAACCCGCGCGTAACTCAACACCGCTTGGATGATCAACACGACGGCAATCAACGCGCCTACGTCCCCCAGGGTCTCCACTTCCCACGGCACGAAGCGTTTCCACTCGCCCTCGGTTCCGTCCACCCCCCCGACCCCGATCCCGCCGAGCTCGCCCCAAAGCCGCGTCACGGCCAGCGTCAGGATGCCGCTGAGGCTTAGCAACACAATGCCCACGGTGAACCCTACGCGGTGGGGGCGGAGGTAGGTGCGCATTCCGCCGAGTTCGCCGATGTGGCGCAGGTTGAAGCGGCGTGCTTCCGGGGTTGTTTCCTCCATGGAGCGAAATTACGGCCCGAAGGTTTGGAGTTCCGAGCGCGCTGCCTATCTTTGCACCCCTCTATTGAGAACGGGAAGCGATGAAAAGGACCTTTCAGCCCTCTGTACGGAAGCGCCGCAACAAGCACGGCTTCCGCAAGCGCATGGCCTCGGCAAACGGACGTCGTGTGCTGAGCGCACGCCGCCGCCAAGGCCGCAAGAAGCTCACGGTGAGTTCAGAACGCCGTCACAAAGGCATCGAGCATTGATCCATCGCCGCAGAAGCGGCTCGAAGTGATACGCATTCGAAAAGGGGCTCCGCGGCCCCTTTTTTCATGCGGTATGGGCGGCGAAAGGCCCCGCCACGGCGCAATAGCCCGGTCCTGCCAGTGCCCACCACGCGACGGATGTGCCTTTGAACACCCCGCGCAGGATCGTCCCGTCCGCTGAAAGTTCTTGGTGCAGCGCGGCGCTGTCGACGCGGAGATCATCAGCAAACGAGAGGCCCGGACCGCGCCCCTTCCACGTCGCCTCTTTTGTGCACCACACGACGCACAACCGCAGGGAATCTGCGCCGCAGGCCTCCTGCTCATCCGGGTGGAACACGCGCGGTGCTACGCGGGCGATTTGCGCCGAAGGCACTTCGATGTCGACGCCAGCACCCGGTGCACCGACATACACCGCTGCTGCCGTGCGGCCGTCCTCGAGCCGCGTGTGCGACACCGACAGGCTCGGTGCATCGGGCACGAGGAAGTGCGGTGACCCGTCGACACGGTGGCCCACCGGGTATGCAGCGGCGGCGAAGCCGAGCACCGCGAGCGCGCGGTCTACGGCGGCACGCTCTGCCGGGCGACCGCCCGCAAAGGAAAAGCGTTGAACAATTGCGTATTCCGATTGTACAGGATGTACAAGGACGCAAACCCGTCCCCCGGGCACTTCCGCGCAGAACTCCGACCCCATTCCCGCGAAAGTACCGCCCTCCCCCGTTCAATTTCGTATTTTTGCACCTCTATCCGACTCCCATGAACATGAGCTCCACCACCGCCACTCTCCCCTACAAGGTGAAAGACATTGCCCTTGCTGAATGGGGCCGGAAGGAAATCCGTTTGGCAGAAGCCGAAATGCCCGGACTCATGTCCCTCCGCGAGCAGTACGGCGCATCGAAGCCGCTCGCCGGTGCGCGCGTCGCCGGCTGCCTCCACATGACGATCCAAACCGCCGTGCTGATCGAAACCCTGCAAGCGCTGGGGGCGGAAGTTCAGTGGTCGTCGTGCAACATCTTCTCCACCCAGGACCACGCGGCAGCAGCCATCGCGGCGGCGGGCATCCCCGTCTATGCGTGGAAGGGCATGACCGAAGAGGAATACGAATGGTGCATCGAGCAGACGCTCTACTTCGGCCCGGATCGCAAGCCGCTGAATATGATCCTCGACGACGGCGGTGACCTGACGAACGTGGTGCTCGACCGCTTTCCGGAGCTGGCGAAAGAAGTCCGCGGGATCAGCGAAGAAACCACGACCGGGGTGCTGCGCCTGTACGACCGCGTGAAGGCGGGTACGCTCCCGATGCCGGCCATCAACGTGAACGACTCGGTCACGAAATCGAAGTTCGACAACAAGTACGGCTGCCGGGAGTCCGCGGTGGATGCGATTCGCCGGGCGACCGACCTCATGATGGCCGGAAAGGTGGCAGCCGTCGCCGGATACGGTGACGTGGGCAAGGGCACGGCGGATTCGCTGCGCAACGCCGGCTGCCGTGTGATTGTAAGCGAAATCGACCCCATCTGCGCGCTGCAAGCGGCGATGGACGGCTACGAAGTGAAGAAAATGCTCGACGCGGTGGCCGAGGCGGACATCGTGGTGACGGCGACGGGCAACCGCGACATCATCTCAGAGGCCCACTTCGTGCGGATGAAGGACAAGGCCGTCGTCTGCAACATCGGTCACTTCGACAACGAAATCGACGTGGCGTGGTTGAATGAGACCTGGGGCCACACGAAAGACACCATCAAGCCGCAGGTGGACCTCTACACGGTGAACGGGAAGGATGTGATTTTGCTCGCGGAGGGCCGCCTCGTGAACCTCGGTTGCGCCACCGGACACCCGAGCTTCGTGATGTCAAACAGCTTCACGAACCAGACGCTCGCCCAAATCGAGCTCTGGAACAACTACACGGCCTACGAAAACGACGTGTACACCCTCCCGAAGCACCTCGATGAGCAGGTGGCGCGGCTGCATTTGGCAAAAATCGGCGTCGAACTCGATACCTTGACGGAATCGCAAGCGGCCTACATCGGCGTGCCGGTGGCGGGTCCGTTCAAGTCGGACGCTTACCGTTACTGAGGCCGGCATGGCCGGAGCGCGCCTGAAGGCGCTGGTGGACCGGGACCGGACGCTGATCCGGTTCCTCCTTGCGGGTGTGGGCGGCTACGCCGGCTGGTACGTGCTGTACGAGGCGGTTTTGAAACCGTTTACGTCCTTGGATGAGGCCGTGATTGCTTCGCTTGTGTACGGCACCCGTGAGATCGGAGAGGTGCTCGGCGCGGCGATGCGGATCGGCGACGGGACGTGGCCTTCCGAAGTGGGGCTCGTGGGGCATGCCGGCGTGACCATCGGGGCGCCGTGCGACGGCGTGGTGTTGTTTGCCTTGTTCACGGTCTTTGTGGTGGCCTTTCCCGGGAAGGGGCGGCACAAGGTTTGGTTCGTTCCTGCGGGCATCGCCCTCCTGTACGCCGTCAACCTCGCCCGGGTCGTGGCCCTGACATTCATCCAGGCGCACGCGCCGGAGTTGCTGAAATTCAACCACGACTACACATTCACCGTGCTGGTGTACGGGGTGGTGCTCGCGTTGTGGTACCTGTATGTCACGCATCCGAAGTTCCGATGAAGGGCATGCTTGTGCGGGCCATCGCGGTGCTCCTGCTGTCGCTCACGGTCGGGTACATGCTCGAATGGGGCAAACTGCACGTGAACCACTACCTCCAAGTCCTTGAGGCACATCCGGAATTCGCGGCGGCGGACGCGGCTGGTCGTACGGCATGGTGGGCAGAGCATGCACCGGTGATGCGGGCGCAGTACTTCGAGGTGCGCGAAGCTTGGCCGCCGTTCCATCGATCGGATGTGCAGCACATGGTGTGGGCCAAATGGACCCTGGCCGTCGCTGCCGTCGCGCTGTTTTTCGCCCTCGATCTCCTGCTCCTCCGCGCGCTGGAAGCGCAGCGTCTCGTGCACCTGCTCGTGGCGCTCTACGTGTGCAGCGGTCTCTGCATGTGCATCGGAGCCTTTCTCATCCCGCCTCCTGCAGGCTACGCGCTTGCCCGCGAATTCCTTGGCTTTTTGCAGTCTCCGCTGCCCTCCCTGTTTGTGGCCTTGGTGGCCCGCTTCCGCCCTCCGCAGGCGGCTACTCAGTTGTAAACCCGCAGGATCGGCGGGTTCCAACTCGTGTAGTAGCGGTGGAGCGACAGCGTAGCCGGCCCCTCGGCGACGGTGCCGTCGAAGATGTACCATTGCGACGTGCTGCACGTGTCGGGATCCACGAGAAAGATGCCGTCG
>CAMCYM010000029.1 GCA_945883885.1 Chryseobacterium gleum | reverse complement strand
CCCGAGACTCACCGCGAGCCGGACGGTCTTCAGCCGGTTGAGCACGGCAAACGCCGCCTCACGGCCCCCGTCGATCTCGAAGGCGAGCATGGCGCCGTGTCCGGAGGTTTGGGCCGCCTGCACGTCGGCTGCGACCGGATCGAGGTCGTCCGGATGCACCGACCTGAGCCGGATGACCCGCGGATGCTCGCGCAAGAAGGCCAGCACCTTCCCCGCGGTTTCCTGCTGCCGCAACACGCGGATTTCCAGCGTCTCCATGCTGCGCGTGAGCAACCATGCGGAGAACGGGTCAAGTGCACCTCCGAGCAGGTGGCGGTGCTTGCGGACCCGTGCGATGGCCTCTCCGCCACCGGTACACGCGCCGGCCACCACGTCGCTGTGGCCGCCGAGGTACTTCGTAGCCGAATACAGCACGAGGTCCACACCCAAGCCCAACGGCTGCTGGAGCAGGGGCCCGAGGAACGTGTTGTCCACCAACACCCGGATGGGGTGGTCGGGCCGCTCGTGCTTCCGAGCCCAAGCCACGGCCGCGCGGAGGTCGTGCACGTCCATCGTCGGGTTGCCGGGTGTTTCGATGTAGATCACACCGGGCAACTCACCGCCTGCTGCGGCCAGTGTGTCGTCGAGCGCATGGAGGTGGGCGACGCGCCGGACCGGGATGCCCCATTCGGGCAACATGCTGAACAGGAACCGGTCGCTCCCGCCGTACAGCGATCCGACGCCCCAAACCGCACGCCCCGGACCGCTCCACGCCAGCACTGCCGTCGAAATGGCCGCCATGCCGCTGGAAAACAGGCACGCTTCTGCGGCTCCGTCGAACGCGGCGAGCCGGCGTTCTGCAACCTCGAGGGTGGGGTTCGACAATCGGCTGTAGATGAACCCATCAGCGGATGGGGCGCCTGCGTGCGAAATTTGAAACAGTTCCGCAGCCGCTTCTGCCGAGGGGAAGCAAAACGTCGACGCGAGGTGGATCGGGGGTTTTACCGCGCCGAGCGCGTCGGCCGGGTCATACCCCGCAAAGAGCGGAAGGGCATGGGAATCATCCATGCTGCGAAGGTGGGGTGTTTGGCGTAGGTTCGGGGCCATGACCACGGAAATTGCCGCGTACCATGCCGACGTTTCGCCTGTCCAAACATGTGGTCCATTATGCGGCCTTCAAGCACCACATCGGCATTTTCCCGGGCCCTGCGACGGTGGCTTTGCTCGCCCCGACGCTCGAAGCTGAGGGAATCGGGTTCAGCAAGGGGGCCATCCGTTTGGCGCACGACCGTGCGCTCCCCCTGGAGCTCGTGCAGGAAGTGGTGCGCGTGCGGCTCGAGGTGTTGCGCGCGACCGGTCGCTGAGGTTATGCCTGGATGGCAGCAATCCCCGGAAGGACGCGGCCTTCGAGGTATTCGAGCATGGCGCCGCCTCCGGTGGAGACGTAGCTCACCCGGTCCGTCAATCCCGATGCAGCCAGGGCTGCGATGCTGTCACCGCCTCCGACGAGGGTGAAGGTGCCGTGGGCGGTGGCGTCGGCCAAGGCCTCGGCGATGGCGAAGGTGCCGGTGGCGAAGCGCTCCCACTCGAAGACGCCCATCGGGCCGTTCCACAGCAGCGTCTTCGAGGTGCGGATCGCGTCCGCAAACCGTTCGCGCGTCTCCGGTCCGATGTCGAGGCCCATCGCACCGTCGGGGATGGCCCCAGCAGGAACTACCCACGAAGGGGCATCGGCGGCGAAGGCCTCGGCCACGACCGTGTCGGAAGGCAGGAGCAGTTCCGTGCCGGCAGCGGCCGCCCGGTCGAGGATGGTCCGGGCGGTGGGAACGAGGTCCGCTTCAAAGAGGCTCGTTCCGATGGTGCCGCCTTGTGCTCGGGCAAAGGTGAACGCCATGCCGCCGCCGATGATGAGCCGGTCGACCCGGCCGATGAGGTGCTCGACAATGGCGAGCTTCGAGCTGACCTTCGCCCCGCCGATCAGGGCGGTCAGCGGCCGCTCGGGCCGCGCGAGGACCCGTTCGAGGGCGTCGATTTCGCCGGCCATGAGCAGGCCGAAGGCCTTGTCCTCGGGAAAGAACTTTGCGATGACCGCGGTCGAGGCATGGGCGCGGTGGGCCGTGCCGAAGGCGTCGTTCACGTAGACATCGCCGTTTTCTGCGAGCAAGCCGGCGAAGAACTCGTCGCCGGCCTCTTCTTCCGGGTGGAAGCGGAGGTTCTCGAGGAGGGAGACCTGGCCCGGTTGCAGGGCTTGGGTGACGTCGAGGGCTTTGTCGTCCACACAGTCCGGCGCAAAGACCACGGGCCGACCGAGCAGCGCGGCGAGGTGGTCGGCGATGGGCCGCAGGGTGAGGGACGGGGTCACGCCTTTCGGACGTCCGAGGTGGCTCATCAGGACCACCGATGCGCCGGCGTCGAGCAGGTAGGCGATGGTGGGAAGGGCGGCCCGGATCCGCGTGTCATCGGTGATCCGGCCGGCGTCGTCTTGGGGGACATTGAAGTCGACGCGGACGAGCGCGCGTCGGCTAGCGAGGTCGAGGTCAGAGAGGTGCATGGTCAGGCGAAGAGGGAGGCCAGGCCTACGCGGGATTCCACGTGGGCCGCGAGCTCGGCGATGGGGATGCGGATTTGGGTCATGGTGTCCCGGTCGCGGACTGTGACGGCATGGTCCGTCAGCGTGTCGTGGTCCACCGTGATGCACAGGGGGGTGCCGATGGCGTCCTGGCGGCGGTAGCGGCGGCCGATGGCGTCCTTGTCGTCGTACTGGACGTTGTAGTGGAGGCGCAGGGTCCGGAGCACCTCTTCGGCTTTTTCGGGCAGGCCGTCCTTCTTCAGGAGGGGCAGCACGGCCGCCTTGACCGGGGCGAGGGCGGGCGGGATGCGGAGGACCGTGCGCTCGGAGCCGTCGTCGAGCCGCTCTTCCGTGTAGGCCGCGCTGAGGGTGGCGAGGAAGAGGCGGTCGAGGCCGACCGAGGTTTCGACCACGAACGGGATGTAGCTCTCGGAGGTCTCGGGGTCGAAGTAGCGGAGTTTCTTGCCGCTGTATTCCTCGTGCTGGCGCAGGTCGAAGTCCGTGCGGCTGTGGATGCCTTCGAGCTCCTTGAAGCCCATGGGGAACTCGAATTCGATGTCGCTCGCGGCGTCGGCGTAGTGGGCCAGTTTGATGTGGTCGTGGAAGCGGTAGCGGGCGTCACCGAGGCCGAGGGCTTTGTGCCAACGGAGCCGCTCCTGCTTCCAGTATTCGTACCACTCGGCTTGGGTGCCGGGCTTGACGAAAAACTGCATCTCCATCTGTTCGAACTCCCGCATGCGGAAGATGAACTGGCGGGCGATGATCTCGTTGCGGAACGCTTTCCCGATTTGGGCGATCCCGAAGGGGAGCTTCATCCGCCCGCTTTTCTGCACGTTCAGGTAGTTCACGAAGATCCCCTGGGCCGTTTCCGGACGCAGGTACACGATGCCCGATTCGCCGCTGACGGCGCCGAGTTCCGTCTTGAACATCAGGTTGAACTGGCGGACGTCCGTCCAGTTGCGGCTGCCGGTTTCCGGATCGGTGATGCCGAGTTCCTCGATGAGGGTTTTGACGCTTGCCAAATCTCCGGCCTCCATCGCCGCCTTGAACCGGGCGTTGATCGCGTCGATTTCCTCCTGCCGCCGCAGCACCTGGGGGTTCGTCGACCGGAACTGCGCCTCGTCAAAGGCCTCGCCAAACCGCGCCGCCGCCTTCTCTACGTCCTTCCGGATCTTGCCTTCGATCTTGCCGATGTGCTCCTCGATGAGCACGTCCGCACGGTACCGCTTCTTCGAATCCTTGTTGTCGATGAGCGGGTCGTTGAAGGCATCTACGTGTCCGGAGGCTTTCCAAACCGTCGGATGCATAAAAATCGAGGCATCGATGCCGACGATGTTGTCGTGCATCCGCACCATCGCGGTCCACCAGTACTGGGCGATGTTGCGCTTGAGCTCCGCCCCGAGCTGGCCATAATCGTACGCTGCAGACAGCCCGTCGTAGATCTCGCTCGACGGAAACACGAAGCCGTACTCTTTCGCGTGGCTGATGACTTTTCTCAGGAGGTCGTCGCTCATGGGGCCCAAAGGTAGCGCGGGGCTACATTCGCGCCCATGTCGCAGCCACCGCGGGTAGGCTTGTTGGGCAGCGGAAGCTGGGCCACAGCCATTGCAAAGATGCTTTTGACGAACCTCAGCGAGCTGCACTGGTGGGTGCGCCGGGAGGAGACGGCGGAGTATTTGGCCCATTATGGGCGCAATCCCCACTACATCCAGAGCATTGCTTTCCCGCCTACTGCGCTCAAAGTCACCACGAACATGCAGCAGGTGGTGGACGCCTGCGACCTGCTCATCGTGGCCATTCCGTCCATGCACCTGCACGCCACGTTTGAAGCGCACCGGCCGCAGGGCATGGCAGACAAGGTGATTTTCAGCGCGGTCAAGGGCATGGTGGTGGAATTTGACAGCATCCCCGCGCGCTACCTGCACAAGCAGTTCCTCATCCCATACGAGCAGCTCGGCCTCATCGCCGGCCCGTGCCACGCGGAAGAGGTCGCACGCGAAAAGCTGAGCTACCTCACGGTGGCCTGCCCGGACGCGGGACTTTCCCGCAGGATGGCGGATCTGCTCTCGACGCGCTACATCCGTGTGGCCGTCTCCGAGGACGTCTTCGGGACGGAGCTGGCGATGGTGCTGAAGAACATCTACGCCATCGCCGCCGGGGTAGCGCTGGGCCTCGGCTACGGCGACAACTTCCTGAGCGTCCTCATCTCGAACGCGGCCCAAGAAATGCAGCGGTTCCTCGCGGCGGTGCACCAGATGGACCGGGACGTGAAGGCCAGCCCCTACCTCGGCGATTTGCTGGTGACCGCGTACAGCCCGCACAGCCGCAACCGCACCCTCGGCATGATGATCGGCAAGGGCTACAGCGTCAAAGGAGCGATCATGGAAATGGACATGGTGGCCGAAGGGTTCAACGGGAGCCGGGGGATTTACCAAATGAACCAACGCTTCCAAGTGCAGCTCCCCATCGCCGACGCGGTTTACCGCATCCTCCACGAGCGGATGTCTCCGGTCATCGAGATGCGGTTGCTCACCGAGGAATTGAGTTGAGCGCGAGGCAACTCGGTCGGTTGTTTTTGCGTTACTTGGAGGCATGGGAGGACGCTGGGCAGTGGCCCTTTCCGGGGCGGCTTGGTTCGCTGTGCTTCCGCTCTGGGCGGGAGGCGAACGGCCGCGTGCCGTGGCGGCCCATGCGCATGCCGCGGAAGGCGGGGCGGTATTCACGCCCAACGGGGGGCAATGGCCGGACGAAGTGCGCTTCCGGACCCGGCTCGAAGGCGGTGCTGTTTGGTTGACGGATGCGGGATGGACCTCAGAATGGTGGGGCCCTGCGGCGTCCCACGGTGCGCAGCGGTCGGTGCCCGATGGCCCGGGCGCATGGGGATGGACATTGACGTGGGAAGGGGCGAACGCCGATGCCCCCGCTGCAGGCGACCGTCCGTCTAGCCAAACAGAGAGTTACTACTTCGGTTCCGACCCAGCGCGCTGGGCGAGCCGCCTGCACCCCGCCGGAACGGTGCGCTACAAGGGCCTGTACCCGGGCATCGACTGGGTGGTGCGCGGCGAACCCGGCCGACTCGACGGGTTCAAGCACGAATTCCACGTGGCTCCGGGGGCCGACCCGTCGGAGATTTCTGCCCTGTACGCCGGTGCCGCCACGTGGGTGCGTCCGGATGGCGCCCTCGTCCACCTCGTCGGCCCGGACGGCACCTGGGGTGAAGTGGTCGAAGCCCCTCCCTTCGCCTACCAACTCCGCGGCTCCCAGCTCGTCGAGGTCCCCTGCCGCTACGTCCTCGAACCGCTCGCCGACGGCCGCACCCGCGTCCGGTACGCCCTCGACCCGTTCGACCCCGCCCTCCCGCTCGTCATCGACCCGGAACTCCAATTCGCCTCCTACATCGGCGCCACCGCAGACAACTGGGGCTTCACCGCGGCGTACGACGCCGACGGCCGCCTCCTCGCCGGGGCCGGCATCCGCTCCGGCGGCGGCACCTACCCCACCACGCCGGGGGCCATCGCCACGGCTGCGCTCGGCGGCGAGTTCGACTGGGGCATCAGCTTTTTCAGTGCCGACGGCAGCACCCTCGAGCACAGCACCTACCTCGGCGGATCCGCCATGGAATATCCGCACAGCATCGTCGCCGGCGCGGACGGGGACGTGTACATCATGGGCACGACGGGGTCGTCGAATTTTCCGACGACGTTCGGGGCGTACTCCACGGTGTTTGCAGGGGGGCCGTTTGTGGATTTGGGCGGCTACCACTTCTTCGGGGCCTACGCCGAGGGGTGCGACATGGCCGTGGTGCGGTTGGATTTGGGGTCTGGGGATTTGCTGGCGGGGACCTACCTGGGCGGGACGGGCAACGACGGCATCAACCTCGCGGACCCACTGAACTACAATTACGGCGACGTCTGCCGCGGGGAAGTGAACGTGGATCCGACGGGCCGGCCGTGGGTGGCCAGCGTGACGCAGAGTGCGAACTTCCCAACGGTGTCGGCTTTCGAGCCGTCGCTGCAAGGGGTGAACGACGGGGTGGTGTGCCGCTTTTCGCCGGACCTGTCCGACCTTGAGTTGGCCTCGTTCCTCGGGGGGAGCGACGACGATGCGGCGTATGCGGTGGCGTTTGCCCCGGAGGCCCCGGTCCGCGCCTACGTCGCGGGCGGGACCCAAAGCCCCGACTTCATCAGCACGACGGGGGGTTTTGATGGGAGTTTCAACGGGGTGGCGGATGCGTTTTTGGTCCGCCTGGACGTGAACGGCGCGGGGACCGGGTGGTCGCTGGCAGATGCGACCTTCTTCGGGTCCAGCGCCTACGACCAGGCGTACCTCGTCCAGGTGGATACCGACGGAAGGCCCTATCTGTGTGGCCAAACCACGGGCTCCATATCCATCTCAGGAACAGGCACATACGCCGCCAATCCGAACGGCAGCTCGTTCATCGTGCGGTTCACGCCCGACCTGTCGGCCACCCAATTCGTCACGCGGGTCGGCGCGAACATCCCGAATGGTGTGGACATCAGCCCCACGGCCTTCCTCGTCAGCGACTGCGGCGAGATCTACCTGTGCGGCTGGGGCGGCGACACGAACGCGTTCAACTCGGCCTACGCCACCACCTCCACCACGTCAGGCATGCCCGTCACGCCCGGCGAACCCGACGTCGACGCCTCGACGGATGGGAGCGATTTTTGGCTCGGCATCCTCGCCCCGGATGCGACGGCCCTGACCTACGGCACCTTCCTCGGCGGCCCATTCTCGAACGAGCACGTGGACGGTGGCACCTCGCGGTTCGACAAGAACGGCACCGTGTACCAAGCGGTGTGCGCCGGCTGCGGCGGCTACGACGACTTCCCGGTCACCGACGGCGCCGCCAGCGAAGTCAACCTCTCAACGAACTGCAACCTCGGCGTTTTCAAGTTCACCCTCGGCGCCCTCATCGCCGACATCGACATCGAAGCGCCGCCCATCCTCTGCCCGGGCGAACCGGTCCAATTCGTGAACACCTCCATCGGCGGCTCGATTTACTCCTGGACCTTCGGCGACCTCGAGACGAGCAGCTCGGAGAACCCGGTTCATGCGTTTGACACCCCGGGGGCATGGGACGTCATGCTCGTCGTGTCCAGCGCGGCTGGCACAGAGGGCTGCCTCACGCCCGACACGGCCTATGCCACATTGGTCATCGCCGATTTGCCGTTGCCCACAGTAGACGCGGTCGAGGCCCTGTGTCCCGGCGAGTCGGTGACGTTGCAGGCGTGGGAGTCCTCCGGGGACGGGGGGCTACAGTGGTCGCCCGACCCCACGCTCAGTTCGACGTCCGGGGCGAACCCGGTCGCGACGCCGCTCGAAACCACGACGTACACGGTCACAGAGTCCAACGTTTGCGGCGACGGTTCTGCCAGTGTGACGGTGGTGGTCGTCGAGATGGAGACCGGCATCACGCAGGACTTGCCGCTGTGTGCCGGGGATGTGGTGACGCTCGAAGCAATCGGTGGGGCTTCGGTGACGTGGTCACCGGTGGCCGGCCTCGGCAGCCCATCCTCCCCGGTAACCAGCGCCTCACCGCCCGCCACCACGACGTACACAGCCACGCTGGTTTCGCCGGAGGGCTGCACAGCGGACGAGTCCGTGACACTCTACGTGGCCCAAGGCCTGCCCGGCGGCACAACCTGGCCGGTCCAGCACCTGTGCATCGGGCAAGGCATGACGCTGCAGGCGGGGGACGGGGAATCGTGGCTTTGGTCCCCCTCCAACGGCCTGAACAACGCATGGCTGCAGCAGCCGTATGCCACGCCCGCGACGACGACGACCTACGTGGCGACGATTGCAAACGCCTGTGGAACAGGCACAGATACAGTGACCGTCGAGGTGGTGACGCCCAGCGCGACGGCCAGCGGCGGAGAAGACATCTGCCGCGGGTCAGCGACCACGGTGAGCGCCTCGGACGGGGTGGCGTGGAGTTGGTTCCCGCAAGCACTTGCGGGTAGCCCATCTTCCCCGACCACGTCTGTCTTTCCGGTAGAAACCACGACGTTCACGGTCTTCGTGACGGACGTTTATGGCTGTGTCGCAAGCGACCAAATCACCGTCCAAGTCGTCCAACCCCCTTGGGTCGAAGCAGGGCCCGAGGTACGCCGTGTCGACTTCGGCGAGCGCATCCGCCTCTTCGGTTCGGCCGCCACCGACTCGCTGTGGTGGACGCCGGCGGACCTCCTGTCGTGCAGCTACTGCGAAACGCCTGAAGTGCTTTCCTATGAACCCGGGTGGTACGTGCTGCACGCGGTCTCCGGCGTCGGCTGTGTGGGGCGCGACAGCGTGTTTGTGGATGTGTTCTATCCGGTCTATGTCCCAAATGCATTTACGCCGAACAACGACGGCCTGAACGACGCCTTCCGCGTCGAAGGGGTAGATCCGCGGGACTTCCGGCTCGAAATCTTCGACCGCTGGGGCGAGCGGGTGTTTTACAGCGAGAACCCTGCCGTGCCGTGGATCGGCGATGTAGACGGCGGCGCGCACTACGCCGAGGACGGGCTGTACGTGTGGCGGATGGTGCACCGCTTGCGCGAAGGCCCGCAGCTTCGTGAGGGCACGGTCTTGCTGACACGGTAGCGGGGACGTACATTCGTCCCCCATGCGGTGCATCGCCCTCCAACTCCGTCGGTTGTTCCTCGACCACGACTGCGTCGTCGTCCCGGGTCTCGGGGGCTTCGTCTTCCACGTCGTCCCGGCCCGCTACGACGCGGACGCACGGGTGCTCATCCCGCCGGGCCGCGAGGTGGTCTTCAATCCGCGGCTCATCCACAACGACGGGGTCCTGGCGCATTCCTTGACGGTGGATACGGGATTGCCATACGCAGAGGCCCTTGCGATCGTTGAGCGCGAAGCCGCGGAGATGCGGACCGCACTTGCGGCAGGGTCTCCGGTGGTCCTGGACGGGGTCGGACGGCTGTATCGCGAAGCCGCTGGAATCCGGTTCGTGGCAGACGCTGAATTAGAGCGGCACCTGCGCTCTTTCGGTTTGCAGCGGATTCCGCTCATGCCCTTGGCGGTCGTCCCGCTTCAGCTCGTTGCTGAGCCGGCTTCCACTTCCGGTGAATCGGGCACACCCGTCGTTCCCTTCCGGCGCCAACTGCTGCGAGCGGCCGCGGTGTTCGCCATCCCCGCGACGGTAGGAGCTGCGTTGTGGCTCGGTTCCGGCGCCCCGGGCGAGCGTTTCGGTTGGTCGGCTTCTCCCGTTGAAACCGCATCGACCTATTTCCCACGGTTTGCAGTTGAAGCCCTGGCCTTTCCAGCCCCAGCAGTCGAAGCGGTGTACGACGCTGCGTGGGAAGGAAATCCGGAAGAAATCCGGTTCCATTTTCGCGCTGAGCGGTCTTCGGACCGGGGCGTTCGGATTGTCGGAGAAGCAGCCCCCGTGACCGAAGCGTCTGCTGCGCCTGTGGCGGTGCCGGAGCCCATCCCTGTCGAGGTCCCCGTTGTTGCGGTGGCCACAGACGCACCTTTTGAAGTGGTCGTCGGTGCATTCTCCGTTGCAAGGAATGCGGATCGGCTCGCGGACCGCTTGACACGCGAGGGACGGGCGGCGCGCACGGACCTGCGGGGAGACGGAATGACCTTGGTGGTGTGGGGTGGATACGGCGATGCGGGGACTGCGGAGTCCGCTCGTCTTGAGGCCGCGGCGGCGGGGTTCAGTGGAGCCTGGGTGCGCCGCATGCCGTGAACGACCGCGAAGCCCTCATCCTCGATTTTGGGGGCGTCCTATACGCCATCGATTACGACGCTCCTGTGCGTGCGTTTGCCGCGTTGGGCGCCACAGGCTTTGACCAAATCTACCACAAAGCCGCCCAGCAGCCTCTCCTCGACGCCCTCGAAACGGGCCACCTCTCGGAACATGCATTCCTCACCGCCCTGGCCACACACTGCGCTCCGGGCACCTCACTTGCCGCGGTAGCCGACGCTTGGAATAGCATCCTCCTCGGACTCCAACCGTGGGCCCGAGCTGCCATCCCACAGCTCGCACGCACCCACCGGCTCTTCCTTTTCAGCAACACGAACGCCCTCCACGCCCACGCCTTCACCTCCGCATTGACGGCCTCGGGGGATTGGGATTTGTTCACGACCCACTTCGAGGCGCTGCACTTCAGCCACGAACTCGGAATGCGCAAGCCACATCCCGAGGCTTTTCTGCACCTATGTGCCTTGCATCAGCTCGACCCGGCCCGGACCCATTTCATCGACGACAGCTTCCAACACATCGAGGGAGCCCGTGCAGCCGGCCTCCGTGCCACCCACCTTGCAGACCTGACGGAACAGGGATTTTGGGCCGCGATTGAGGGATGAGGCGATGCCTCACCTCGAGAGGGAGCGAGCGGGCCATCGTGGCATTCGGAATGCCATTGCCGCGAAGGGTTGCCCGATGCCTACGGTTGCGTGCTCAATCCGCGACTTCCATCCGGGACGCGCGGTTCGCGGCGGGGTCGTCGATGTTCGTGCGGCTTGCGAGGGAGGTGAAAGCCTTGCCATCGACGGGGAGAGCACCCTGTTCCAGCAGGTCATAGATCTCCTTCGAACGGTCCGTGTCTGCGTACGTTTTCACACCACTCTCTGCGGACTGAATGCCGGTTTCGTCCGGCTTTTTCAGCGCAAAACAGACGGCATTTGAGTCGCCGAAGGAGAAGTGCCACACGCGCTCTCCGTCGTCCTGCATGAGGTAGTTGATGCCGGCAAGTCGGCTCTCCCAAAACAAGTCGCTGAAGGCGTCGAGTTGCTGCTCGAGCAGGGTGGAATCGGTTTGCATCCGGATCCAGAGATCGGAGGTAACCCCTTGGGCAGCAAGGAATTTGACGAAATCGGCTTCGACTTCGCGCAATTCTTGGAGGACGAGACGGCGGAATTTCATGATACAGTGCCTTCGAGCATGAGGAAGAATGCGTACTCCATGGCGGTTTCGCGGAAGCGCTTGAAGCGTCCGGAAGCGCCGCCGTGTCCGGTTTCCATGTTGCAGTGGAGCAGGAGGAGGTTGTCGTCGGTTTTGTGTGCTCGGAGTTTGGCCACCCACTTCGCAGGCTCCC
>CAMCYM010000028.1 GCA_945883885.1 Chryseobacterium gleum | reverse complement strand
GAGTTTGAGTTTGAGATTGAGGGTGGGGTTGGGGGACGGGAGGGGTGATGTTGTGGAATAATTGGGCGGGGGGGCGTGGGTTTGGGGGTTAATTTCACCGCCATGCATTTGGCCATCGCAGGGAATATCGGATCGGGCAAGACGACGTTGACGACGCTGCTCGCGAAGCACTACAAGTACACCGCGCATTTCGAGCAGGTGGACGACAACCCGTACTTGAACGACTTCTACAAGGACATGCAGCGGTGGTCGTTCAATTTGCAGGTGTTTTTCTTGCGCTCGCGGTTTGGCCAGCTCGCAGAGCTGCAGAAGAGCGGCAAGAAGGTGGTGCAAGACCGCACGATCTACGAGGACGCGCACATTTTCGCGCCCAACCTGCATGCGATGGGGCTGATGACGACGCGGGATTTCGAGAACTACCGCGCGCTGTTCGACCTGATGGAGCAGTTCATCACGGCGCCGGACCTGCTGATTTACCTACGCGCGTCAGTGCCGAAGCTCGTCGAGAACATCCAGCGCCGCGGCCGGCCCTACGAAGAGGCCATCCGGCTCGACTATCTCAACCGGCTCAACGAGCGCTACGAAGCGTGGGTCAGCACCTACAAGGCCGGCAAGCTCCTCATCATCGACATCGACGCGAACCGCTTCCACGAAGACAAGCGCGACCTCGGCACCATCATCGAGAGCATCGATGCGGAGCTGCACGGGTTGTTTGTGGGGTGAGAGTGAGTTTGAGTTTACAGTTTGAGTTTGTAGTTTGAGTTTGAGGGATTGCAGTGGATACGGGGGTGAGCGGAAGAGGTGAGGTCCCGTTCGCAGAGGTGAATGCACCCCATGAAAAAGGGAGAACCGAAGAAGCCCTCGCCTCCCCGGTTCTCAAACTCAATCTCGTACTCAAACTCAAACTCGTTCTCAATCTCGTCCTTCGGATGCAGCTCAGGGCGTGAGTTCGAAGGAGGTGCAGGTGTTTGCGTCGAAGTTGACGATGCCGGACCACCACATGTAGCCGTCCTCGTCATATACTTCGTAGGTGGCAGCGCGGGTCGGGACGGAGCCGAGGTCCTTGGTGACGGTGATGGAGCCGTTTTGGCCGCAGTCGGGCGCGCCGTTCCAGTAGACGGCCGCAGCGGTCGATCCGACGAGTTGGCCATCGACGTAGAATTCCAGGCTCTTTCCGTAGTAGTCGATGACCATTTGGCTAGCGGCTGCGCCGTACCAAAAGACGACCTCGCCCTCGTACGTGCAGCTTCCGTCGTCCGTATCGGCATCGCTGGAGTAATTCACCGCATCGGGATTTGTGCAGCCTTCCTGTTTGCAACCGGACAGCGCAACCACGGCACCCGTGAGCGCTAGAACAGTCAGTTTTTGAAGTGATTTCATAAAAAAAAGTGGGTTGAACGCGGCAAGTATAAGCCGGTCCAACCCACGAAAATGTTAAATCAAATTGAACCCTTCGTTTTTAACATTCATGTGGCCCTATGTGTCACACGAAGCGGGTTCAAATGGGTTTACTCGGCAGATGCAGCGGCTGGGGTGTCGCCGGTGGCGTCCGTCGCTGCAGCATCGGGGGCGTCCGTTGCGTCGATGACGATAACCGGTGCGGTCGCGTCGGTTCCCGCTGCATCGGCGGCGGTGGCTTCTGTGGCGGCCGGGTCGGCTGCGGGTGCTGCTTCGTGGCTGTGGCCGCCGAGGATCGGGGCGATGACGAGGCCGATGAGGCAGGTCAGCTTGATGAGGATGTTCATCGACGGGCCGCTGGTGTCCTTGAAGGGGTCGCCCACCGTGTCGCCGGTGACCGCCGCTTTGTGGGCGTCAGAGCCTTTGAAGGTCATTTTGCCATCGATTTCGACCCCGGCTTCGAAGGACTTCTTTGCGTTGTCCCAGGCGCCGCCGGCGTTGTTTTGGAAAATAGCCCAAAGCACGCCACTGACCGTTACGCCGGCCATGTAGCCGCCGAGGGTCTCCGCTGCCCACGCGTGGTCTGCGCCGAGCAGGATCGGCAACAAGCCGATGACGAGCGGGAAGACGATGGTCATGGCGCCCGGCAGCATCATTTCGCGGAGGGCGGCCTTCGTGGAGATGTCCACGCACTTGCCGTATTCCGGCTTGCCCGTGCCTTCCATGATGCCGGGGATTTCCTTGAATTGGCGGCGGACTTCCTTGACCATTTCCATGGCGGCCTTGCCCACCGAGTTCATGGCGAGGGCCGAGAAGACGACCGGAATCATGCCGCCGATGAACAGCGCGGCCAGGACGTTTGCCTTGAAGATGTTGATGCCGTCGATGCCCGTGAATTCCACGTAGGCGGCGAAGAGGGCCAGGGCGGTCAGGGCCGCAGAGGCGATGGCAAAGCCCTTGCCGATGGCGGCGGTCGTGTTGCCCACTGAGTCGAGGATGTCGGTGCGCTCGCGCACTTCGTCGGGGAGTTCGCTCATCTCGGCGATGCCGCCGGCGTTGTCGGCGATGGGGCCGAAGGCGTCGATGGCGAGCTGCATGGCCGTGGTGGCCATCATCGAGCAGGCCGCGATGGCGACGCCGTAGAAGCCCGCAAATTCGTAGGCGATGTAGATCGCGCTGGCGAACAGGAGGATGGGGCCGAAGGTGGAAATCATGCCCGTGGCGAGGCCGGCGATGATGTTCGTGGCGGCGCCGGTGGCGGATTTTTGGACAATGTCAAGCACAGGCTTCTTGCCCAGACCCGTGTAGTGCTCCGTGAAGTAGGAGATCACGCCGCCTACGACCAAGCCCACCACAACGGCGTAGAACACGTTGATCGAGCTGAAGGTGCGCGGGGCTTCACCGAAGAACTCCATCGTGAGTTCTGCCGGGAGCATCGTGTCGATGAGGAAGTAGCACGCTACCGCCGTCAGGCCGATGGAGATCCAGTTGCCGCGGTTGAGGGCGCCTTGGACTGCCGCTTCTTTCGCGCCTTCGTTGACGCGGACGAAGAAGGAGCCGAGGATGCTGAAGACGATGCCGAGGGCCGAGATGATCAGGGGCAACAGGATGGGGCTCATGCCGCCGTAGTTGTCCGTGATCGAACCGCCCATGTCGTTGATGACGTAGTTGCCGAGCACCATGGCCGCGAGGACCGTGGCGACGTACGAGCCGAAGAGGTCGGCGCCCATGCCGGCGACGTCGCCGACGTTGTCGCCCACGTTGTCCGCGATGGTGGCAGGGTTGCGCGGGTCGTCTTCCGGGATGCCGGCTTCGACCTTGCCCACGAGGTCAGCGCCCACGTCTGCGGCCTTCGTGTAGATGCCGCCGCCGACCCGTGCGAACAGGGCGATGGATTCGGCGCCCAGCGAGAAGCCGGCGAGCGATTCGAGGATGACCGTCATGCGCTCCACCCCAGGCCAGCCGTCCGATCCGAGCAGGTAGATGAAGAGGACGCTCAGGCCGAAGACCGCGAGGCCCGCGACGCCGAGGCCCATGACCATGCCGCCGCCGAAGCTCACTTTCAGGGCTTGGGCGAGGGAAGAACGGGCGGCTTGGGTGGTGCGGACGTTCGCTTGGGTCGCGATGCGCATGCCGATGTTGCCGGCCAGGGCGCTGAAGACCGCGCCGATGACGAAGGCGACGACGATGAAGGGCTCCGTCGTGGGGACGATGGAGGCGACAAGGCCGAGCAGGGCGCCGGCGATGACGACGAAGATGGCCAGGATGCGGTACTCCGCTTTCAGGAAGGCCATGGCGCCTTCTTGGATGTGGGTGGCGATGGTGGCCATCCGCGCATCACCGGCGGGTTGACGGCGCACCCAAGCGGCCTGAAAGGCCATGTAAATGAGGCCAAGGACAGCGAGGCCAGGGACGAGATACAGCAGCGTTTCCATAGGATTCAGGTTCGGATTCAGGGGTGCGGCCGGGGTGCGGCCGCGAAGAAGATGTTAGGCGACGTAAGCGACGTCTTTCACGGCACGCACGATGTCGCCGACTTGCGGCAAGGCGGCGTCGATCAGGGACGTAGCGAAGGCGAAGGGGGTATCGCTTTGGCAAATACGGCGCACAGGCGCATCGAGGTAGTCGAAGGCATGGCGCTGCACGCGGTACGAGATTTCCGTGGCAATCGAAGCCACCGGGAAGCTCTCCTCGACGATGATCAGGCGGTTCGTCTTCTTGACGCTTTCGACGATGGTATCGAGGTCGAGCGGGCGGATGGTGACCAAATCAATGACCTCCACTTCAATGCCTTCCGCCGCCAGCGCATCGGCCGCAGCGTGCACGGTCTTCAGGATTTTGCCAAACGACACGATGGTGCAATCCGTGCCGGCGCGGCGGACGTTTGCCTTGCCGATGGGGACGAGGTACTCGCCGTCTGGGATGAGGCCCTTGTCGCCGTACATCTTCTCCGACTCCATCACCAGGACGGGGTTGTTGTCGCGGATGGCGGACTTCAGGAGGCCCTTTGCTTCGTAGGGCGTAAACGGCGTGACCACCTTCAGGCCGGGGATCGAAGCGTACATCGATTCGAAGCTCTGGCTGTGGGTGGCGGCGAGCTGGCCGGCTGTGCCGTTCGGACCGCGGAACACGATGGGCACGTTGTACTGTCCGCCGCTCATTTGGAGCATTTTCGCGGCGTGGTTGATGATTTGGTCAGCCGCCAGGATGGCGAAATTCCACGTCATAAACTCCACGATGGGACGCAGGCCGTTCATCGCCGCGCCTACGCCGATGGCGCTGAAGCCCAGCTCGGCGATGGGGGTGTCGATGACCCGGCGCGGCCCGAATTCATCGAGCAGGCCCTTCGACGCCTTGTAGGCCCCATTGTATTCTGCGACTTCTTCGCCCATCAGGAAGACGGACTCGTCACGGAGCATCTCTTCGCGCATCGCCTCGGCGACGGCTTCCCGGTACTGCACTTCGCGCATGGGGTGCGTTTTTGATTTGGTCGCCAAAGGTAATTCAAGCGGGGGAAGGTGGCGTAATTTCGCGCCATGAACATCCTCGTGTGCATCAGCCAGGCGCCCGACACGACGAGCCGCATCGCCTTCAAGGACGGCGACACGCGGTTTGACGAGGCCGGGGTGACCTTCATCGTCAACCCCTACGACGAGTGGTACGCCCTCGTGCGCGGCCTGGAACTCAAGGAACAACTCGGAGGTACGGTGACGTGCTTGATGGTGGGAACGGTGGCCGTGGAGCCCAGCATCCGCAAGGCGCTGGCCATCGGAGCCGATGAGGCGGTGCGCATCGACCTCGATCCTACCGACGCCCTCCAAACCGCGACCGCCATCGCCGACTACGCACGCGGCAAGGGCTACGACCTCGTCCTCTGCGGCAAGGAAACGATCGACCACAACGGCGGAGCTGTCCCGGGCATGGTCGCCGAATTGCTCGACCTGCCCTACGTCCCGCTGGCGACGAAGCTCGACCGCGCAGGCGATGCCTGGGTCCTCGACCGCGATGCGGCGGGCGGCACCGAGACGGTAGAAGTCTCCGGCGCCCTCGTCGCCGGGGCCGCGAAGGGCATGGCAGAACAGCGCATCCCGAACATGCGCGGCATTATGGCCGCCCGCACAAAAACCCTGGCCGTCGAAGTTTCTTCCGCAGCACCGGCCACGGCCGTGCGTGCCTTTGCGCTGCCCCCGGCGAAGGGGGCGGTGAAGTTGGTTCCTGCGGACCGTCCGGATGAGCTCATCCGGCTGCTCCGCGAAGAGGCAAAAGTCATCTGATTCCGCACTTCCCATGGCAATTCTCGCAGCAATTCCGGTGAAAGAGGGCCGCGCCACGAAGGCGGGTCTCGAAGCGGCATCTTACGCCGCATCCCTCGCGGCCGCCTCCGGCACAGAGGCCGTCGCAGTGGTCAGTGGCGACCTGAACGGTGACGGAGGCCTCGGCGCGGTGGGCATCGCGCGGGTCCTGCACCACGCCGGCACCGGCGTCGACGGCGGCGCGGTCGCCCGGGCCGTCGAAGCCGCAGCACGTGCCGCAGCCGCCACGGCGGTGGTGGCCCCCCACGACGACTTCGGCCGGGCCGTTGCGCCCCGCGCCGCGGTGCGCCTCGGCGCCGGCTGCATCACCGGCGTAACCGCCCTGCCCGACGGCGGCGCGGTCCGGCGCGGTGTGTTCTCAGGCAAGGCCTCCGCAGAGATCACGGCTTCCACGCCGGTGGTGGTCTACACGGTGTCCCCGAATGCCTTCGGCGTCCGGCAGACCGGAGGCGGCGCGGCCGCCGTCGAGCCGCTGGCGTGCGACACCGGGGCAGACCGCATCCGGGTGCTAGGCTTCAAAGCGGCCGGAGCGGGCGGCGGCGTGCCGCTGCCGGAGGCGGAGCGCGTGGTCTCGGCGGGCCGCGGGTTGAAGGGTCCGGAGCATTGGGGGATTGTGGAGGATTTGGCCCGCGCCCTCGGCGCGGCGACCGCGTGCTCCCGCCCGGTCAGCGACATCGGCTGGCGTCCCCACCACGAGCACGTGGGCCAAACCGGCATCGCCATCCGCCCGACCCTGTACATCGCTGTCGGCATCAGCGGCGCCATCCAGCACCTGGCCGGCGTGAACCAATCCAAGGTCATCGTCGCCATCAACACGGATCCTGAAGCGCCGTTCTTCAAAGCGGCCGACTACGGCATCGTCGGAGACGCGTTCGAGGTGCTTCCGAAGCTGACGGAGGCAGTGAAAGCCCTGCACTGAGCCCGCGATGAAGAAGATCGACATGGAAATTGTGGACATCGCGCTCAGCGGGTCCTCGTCCGGCGCATACGCCATGGTCCTCGGGGAGGTAGGCGGCTCGCGCAAGCTCCCGATTGTGATCGGAGGGTCTGAGGCCCAGGCGATTGCCATCGAAATGGAGAAGATGAAGGCGAGCCGGCCGCTGACGCACGACCTCTTCCGCAATGCCTTCGAGGTCTTCGGGCTTACGGTGACTGAAGTGCTGATCTACAACATGGTAGAGGGCATTTTTTATGCAAAGCTGATTTGCAGCGACGGGGTGCGCGAGGAGGAGGTCGATGCACGCCCCAGCGACGGTGTGGCGCTGGCGTACCGGTTCAACGCGCCCATCCGGTGCTACGACTCGGTGCTCGATGCCGCCGGCATCCGGACGGAAGACCTCGAACGGGACGACGACGAATTCGAAGGGGAGGACGAGGAGGAAGCGCCGCGCACCCAAGTGGCCCATGTGGGCAGCGACGACCGTTCTCTCGAAGAGCTCGAGGAAGAGCTGCAGAACGCCATCGAGCGGGAGGATTACGAGCGCGCGTCGCGGCTGCGCGATGAAATCGAGCGGCGCAAAGGAGGCTGAGGCGCCGCACGCGGGACGTACCTTCGGGGCATGGAACACCCTTCCACTGTGCGGGTCGGCATCATCATGGGGTCGGCCAGCGACGCGTCCACCATGAACGAAGCGGCCCAAGTGCTCGAAGAGCTCGGCGTGGGCTACGAAATGACGGTCGTCTCGGCGCACCGCACCCCCGATCGCATGGTCCAGTACGCCCGGGAAGCCGAGGGGCGCGGGCTCGACGTCATCATCGCCGGCGCGGGCGGCGCGGCCCACCTCCCGGGCATGACGGCGTCGCTGACGGTGCTCCCGGTGATCGGTGTGCCCATCCACAGCCGCAACTCGATCGACGGCTGGGACAGCATCCTCAGCATCCTCCAAATGCCCGCCGGCATCCCCGTCGCGACGGTAGCCCTCGACGGCGCCCGCAACGCCGGCATCCTCGCCGCCTCCATCTGCGCCACATCCGACCCCCAGCTCCGCAAGCGCCTCGCCGCGTTCAAGGACGCGCTGCGGGCCGCGGTCGAAGCGCGCATCGGAGAGGTCGAACGCAGCCGCCCGGCCTGATGGCACAGCCCGACTTCCTGACGCTGGATCCCGCCGGCATGCCCGTGCTGGAGTTGCATCCGTTCTTGCTCGGCACGGTGTCGCCGCGGCCCATTGCGCTCGCGAGTACCGTGGATGCGGAGGGCCGGCCGAACCTCGCGCCGTTCAGCTACTTCAACGTCTTTTCTGCTGCACCGCCGGTGCTGGTGTTCAGCCCGGCCCGCCGCGGGCGGGACAACACGACGAAGCACACGCTGGACAATGTACTCGCGGTGCCGGAGGTCGTCATCCACCTCGTCGATTACGCGCTGGTGGGGGCGAGCTCGCTCGCGAGCGGGGACTTCCCGGCCGGGGTCGACGAGTTCGCGAAGGCGGGCTTGACGGCGCTGCCGTCGGAGTGCGTGCGGCCGCCGCGGGTGGCGGAGTCGCCGGTGGCGTTCGAATGCCGCGTGGACCGCGTGGAGCCGCTCGGGGCGGGCGCGGGCGCGGGGAATTTGGTCATTTGCGAAGTCCTGCGGATGCACATCCGCCGGGACGTGCTGGGTGCGGACGGGCGGCCGGATCCCGCGCTGCTCGACCTCGTGGGGCGCTGCGGCGGTGAGACGTATGTGCGGGCCGGGGGGGATGCGTTGTTTGTTTGGCCCAAACCAGGCACGACCCCCGGCATGGGCGTCGACCAGCTTCCGCACGACATCCGCACGAGCCGGGTCCTGACCGGCAACCACCTCGCGCTCCTGGCCGGCCTGCCCGCGCCCCCCGACGAGACCGATGTGAACGAATTCAAGCTCCTCGAGCTCGCCGATCTCTTCCTCACGTACGACGGTCGGCCCGCGGAGCTCGAAACGGCGCTCCACCGCGCCGCGGCGGCCCACCTCGACGCCGGCGACCTCGCCAGCGCATGGAAGTGCCTCTTGGCTTACAACGGCTGATCCGGGGCCTCGAATTCCCGCAGGTACTCCGTGAACCGAAACAACCGGTTCCTGCTGCGGCCCGTGCGTTCTTCCAGAATTCCCGCGCTTTCCATCCACGCCACCACGCTGGACGTAGCCTTGAAGGTGGTGCCGGTGGCCAGGCGCGCCGACTCGATGGAGAGTACGGGTTGGCGGTAGAGGTGCTGGAGGAGCAATCCGGCGGATTCGCGCTTGCGTGGGGGCGCTTGTGCGACCACTGCCTGCATGCGGGTTGAAAGTGCGAGCAGTCGCTCAATTCGCGCGATGGACTCGTCTGCACATGCCGCAATTCCGGCCAAAAAATGCCGCAACCACCCGAGCAAATCGTGCGCTTCCCTGCCGCGCGTGAGCGCCTCGTAATAGGCCGGCCGATCGGCCTCGAATGCCGTCGATAGGTGCAGGAGCGGCAGGCGGAGCAGGCCTTTGTCCACGAGGTAGAGCAGGACCAGCAACCGCCCGACGCGGCCATTTCCGTCGAGGAAGGGATGGATGGTTTCGAACTGATAATGTGCAATCCCGATGCGGATGAGGTGGGGGACGCGGATGCGGTCGTCGTGCAGGAGGTGTTCCAAATCGCCCATCAGCTCGCCGATGAGTCCGTGAGGCGGTGGGATGAACACGGCATCGCGCAAACTTGCACCGCCGATCCAATTCGTGCTTGTGCGAAACGCCCCCGGTTGCAGGTGTGCCCCCCGGGTCCCTTGGAGCAGGCGACCGTGGGCCATCCGGATGAGCCGTGATCCGAGGGGGAGGTCTTCAAGGGTTTCCAAAGCAAGCCATGTGGCCGCCAGGTGGTTCGCGGTTTCGCGCCAGTCCTCGCGCCGCTCCTGGGCAATTTCCCGTTCCGGCAAGACCGCTTCTTCGAGCCGCGTGCGGGTGCCTTCGATGCGGCTGGAGGCCACAGACTCCCGCGTCATGTGCAAGTACAAAAACGATGCTGCATCCGGCACGAACCGCCCGATGGCGTCGAGCGCCCCGATGCGGAGTGTGGCGCGTTCCAGCACCTCGGTCAATGCGGCATCGTCCCAAACCCACGCCCGGTGGACACGGCTCGGCACGAAATGCCGAAATCCGACACCGGGTTCGCGGTGCCCTGCGTGAAAGTCCTCGATGCGGCAGGAATCCATCGGAAAGTACAATAAGGAATCGCGTTATTTTATCTTAAGGATTAAAAGTACAACAACAGTCTTTCGGGTGTGGAGCATCTGTTCATAAATGTTCGGCGGGAGTTTGTGCCCGTTGCACGACTTGCTGAAGTACTTTCGAGGTATGGCATTCGAACTGAAAGGCACGGTCAAAAAGGTGTTTGACCAGCAGGATTTCCCGAGTGGGTTCTACAAGCGCGACTTCGTGGTAACCACTGAGGACCAGTATCCCCAGGACATCAAGTTTTCCGCAGCCAAGGAGCGGACAGAGCAGCTCATGCGCTTCCGCGAAGGGGACCGTGTGCTGGTGAAGTTCGACCTGCGCGGCCGGGAGTACAACGGCAATTTCTATGTCGATCTCAACGCGTGGCGCATCGAGGCGGCGGGCGAAGGCGCACCGGTCGGTGCTCCGGCGCAGCAGCCTTCGTACGCGGCGGCACCGATGCCGGCAGCTCCCGCAGTGGATTTGGCCGGCGGGGGAGACGACGACGACCTGCCGTTCTGAGGACAGGTACGGTGCGCCAGGCAGGGAAGAGTGTCCGCACAGGGCGGCGTCCCCGGCCGGATTACGACGCGTTCCACACGGTTCGCCTGCCGAACGGGTTCCGCATCATCTGCATGGAGCTCGACCGTCCGGTCGTGCATTGCGGGCTGGTCATCCAAGCGGGTACGCGGGACGAACGCCCCGGTGAGGGGGGCGCTGCGCATTTCCTCGAACACATGCTGTTCAAGGGGACCGCGCGGCGCAAAGCGTTTCACGTGCTCAACCGGCTCGACAGCGTAGGCGGGGAGTTCAACGCTTCCACGTCGAAGGAGGATACGTGGATCACAGCGTCGGTGCTGGCGGAACACGTCGAACGGGCCATCGAGCTGCTGGCGGACATCACGTTCCATGCGACGTTTCCTGAGCGCGAACTCGCGAAGGAGCGGGACGTGATCCTCGACGAATTGCACGGCTACCTCGACAGCCCCGCCGATGCCATCTTCGACGAGTATGAGGAACGGCTCTTCGCGGGACATCCGCTCGAGGGCAACATCCTCGGCACCGTCGACAGCGTGAAGGGCATGGACCGGGCGACGTTGCAGCGGTTCGTGGAGCGGCATTACGTTCCGGAGGCCATGGTGCTCAGCGTGGTAGGAGGGATTGCAGCAGCCGAAGTGGAGCGGCTGAGCCGGAAGTACTTCGGTCCCATGGCGGCCCGGACCGCCCAGCTCGAGCGGAAGAAGCCGGAGCCGGTGGCACGCTTCGACGTGCGGTTGAAAAAGGAGGTGCACCAAATCCACCACGTGCTGGGCGGTTTGTGTCCAGGAAGCGACGACGAGGACCGGCTGGCGATTGCCTTGGTGGCGAACTACCTGGGTGGACCGACGATGAACAACCGCCTCAGTCTCAATGTGCGGGAACGGCACGGCATGGCGTACAACATCGAGTGTGCATACACCCCGAACAGCGACTGCGGCACTGTGGGGGTGTATTTTGGGACCGACCGGCGGCTGCACGACCGCGCGGAACGGCTGGTGATCAAGGAGCTCCGGGCGGTCTGCACCACGCGGCTGGGTTCCCGGACGTTGCACGAAATCAAACAGCAAATCGCCGGGCACATCGCTCTAAGCCAAGACAGCGGCGTCAGCCTGATGACCGGGCTCGGCAAGAGCTACCTGCTGTACGACCGCGTCGAGCCCATGGCGGAGGTATTTCAGGCGCTCGAAGCGATCACGGCCGACGACGTGCTCCGCGTGGCGAACACGTGGTTCGATCCGGCGGGTTGGAGCCACCTGGTGTACCTGAGCGACTGAGGGTCAGTTTGCCGAGATGCGGTGGACGTCGTTGTTGTCGCGTTCGATGCCGTTCTTGATGTGGCGGATTTTCAGAGCAAGGCCGGCCCATTCCCGTTGATTTGCGGCGAGCAGGCGGTCGAGGGCATCGTCGTCGTTGTCGGCGGCCAGCGCGATGTCGGCCGCGAAAGGCATACCGTGGAGGCGCAGCCACGTCACCGCGGCTTCTTCGCCCTCGGCGCCGCGGACGATGGCCAGGAGGTGGGGGTGGCCGTTTTCCATCAGCCACTGGCGGGCTTCGTGCTGGTTGTGGAGGGCGTGGACGAA